>JAHEYM010000187.1 GCA_023251595.1 Bacteroidota bacterium | reverse complement strand
TCCTAAAATCATCAATCCTATAATAAATGGTGAAGCTGATGTCGTGATTGGTTCCCGCTTTATTGAGAAAACCGGATTTCAATCTTCGTATGTTAGTCGTCGTGGAATTAAGTTTTTTGGAATTCTTCATAAATGGCTGGTTGGCGTGCGTTTTACTGACAGCACTTCCGGTTTCAGAGCATTGAACAGAAAAGCATTGACCGTAGTTTCCGAATATTATCCCGATGAATACCCCGAGCCGGAAGCAATTATTATATTCGCCGTAAATAAATTACAAATTCAGGAAGTGTCAGTAGATATGAAAGAAAGACAAGGCGGAACATCTTCTATCGGGGCCTTCGACTCAATATATTATATGGTGAAAGTCACCCTCGCAATCCTATTTACCTATCTTAGATTAAAATTAAACAGAAAATCATGAACAGTTTCACTTTGAGAATTCAGATTATCAGTATTGTCATCAGCATTTCTTTTCTGTTTTTTCTCTTTCGCTTAATTATAAAAGGAAAATTACGGGAAGAATACTCGATCGTTTGGATATTAAGCACACTCGTTTTAATCTTTTTCTCTTTTTGGAGAAATGGACTCGACGTAATATCTGATCTCGTCGGTGTATATAGTCCGCCGAACCTTTTATTTATCGGTGCGATTTTCGCTATTTTAATTTACTTGTTGCATTTGTCAGTTGTCGCTTCACGTCTTCACAACCAGAATAAAACACTAGCGCAGGATATAGCAATTCTAAAACAGGAATTGGAAAAACTAAAACAGAAAAACACAATTATTGATCAAATTACATTTGAATAACAAATATTTAAATCATATTTAATCCGTTAAATCAGCGTCATCAGCGTTCCATTTTAAATCTTCATGTTTCCACAACAATTTTAGAAAAAAAGATGAATTTTGCAGAAGAAAATAAGTATAATTCAGAAGCCCAAATTTTGTCAAATTATTTGGTAGGAACTCAAGTAGACAAAAAATCACTAGAGCTCTACTCCGGAATTAGCAAAACCACAAACCATTCAATGAACGAATCCGATCTGAAAATCTGGAATTTTCTCATGAAACATCCCGGATTTATAAGTTCTATCGATGGCGCTCTCGCATTCACGAATCCAAAATCTTCGGTCAGAAAAAAAATATTTTTTATGTTCGCCATCCTGGAATGCAGACCCGAACTTTCCGCAAAATTTATGTCATCTAATTTCACGGGTTTTTATTGGGTGAAGTTTATTTGGTATGGAGTTCATGCTGTTTTCACTACCATCTTCGGTTTATTCCTGCTCCAGTGGATCAAACGATTTTAGATACACTTCACGATGTCATTGTCGTGGGCTCGGGCTGTACCGGGGCTATGGCAGCGCAGACTCTTCTCGAGTCGGGGATGAAAGTTCTGATGCTCGATGGAGGTATGATGGATTCAAAATATAAATCTTTAATTCCCGATACTTCGTATACCGATTTTCGTCAGAAAGCTGACGATCAATATAAAATATTAATTGGTGAAAATTTAGAAGGTCTTAATTGGGGTGAAGTTTCTACCGGCGCACAACTCACCCCGCCCAGAAAATTTATTACCGATCAGGTGGAAATATTTCTTCCACTCGAATCAAATAATTTTCATCCAATGGAAAGTTTGGCTCTTGGTGGATTAGGAGGTGCATGGGGACTCGGTTCCTGCATCTATTCACCACCTGAATTGGAAAAAGCAGGTCTGAACGCAAATAAAATGCACGAAGCATATCGTGTTGTCAGCGATCGTATCGGAATTTCGGCAAGTAATGACGATGCCTCCCCATATACTTCCGGAGGATTTAATTATTTTCTGCCTGAATTGGAAATTGATTCGAATGCAAAATCGCTATATGATAAATACAAGAAAAAAAGAAATGATTTAAATCGTGACGGCTTTTTTATGGGGAAACCCGCACTTGCTCTTTTGACTGAAGATAAGGGTGAAAGAAAAAAATGTAGTTATAACGATATGGATTTTTATTCCGACAAAGATAAATCTGCATACAGACCATGGATTACCATCGAAGAAATGAAAACTAAATATAAAAATAGTTTTATTTATTTGGGTGAAAAATTGGTGAAAGAATTTAGTGAAGAAAATAATTTTACCACCGTTACATGTATAGATATGATGGATAATTCGGTAAAAACATATTCATGCATAAAACTTGTTCTTGCCTCAGGTGTTCTTGGAACTGCCAGAATTGTGATGCGGTCGGTGAAATCTGAAAATGTGAAGTTTCCGATTCTCACAAATCCTTACTGTTACATTCCCTGTATCCAACCCGGCATGTTAGGTAAATCAGCCGATCAGCGTCGTTCCGATTTTGCGCAACTTTCACTTTTTCATGATCCTGATAAAACCAATGCTGATGTGGCAATGGCCTCTATATATAGTTATCATTCTCTCATGTTGTTCAGAATTATTCGCGAAGCTCCTCTCAATTTTAAAGACGGGAGAAAAATGATGCGATGGCTCCTGCCTGCGATGACAATTATGGGAATTCATTTGCCACAGCAGGCTTCCGAGGGGAAATATCTGAAAATGATGAAAGATGAAAATTCTCCTACCGGCGACAAATTATTTGCTGAATATTCTTTGAACGAAGAAGAGAAACTTTCAAGAAAAATACGGGAGAAGAAATTCCTGCATGCTATGAGGAAGCTAAATTGTTTCGCAATCAAAAAAATTGATCCCGGTTTCGGATCCTCAATTCACTACGCAGGAACTCTGCCTTTCAACGATAACGAAGCAGAATTTACTTTGAATCCCTCGGGAAGACTAAACAAATTCAAAAATATATTTGTCGCAGATGGTTCCGGTTTCAAATACTTGCCTGCAAAAGGTTTAACCTTCTCTCTCATGGCAAATGCACATAACGTTGCGAAAACTGTAATCGAAGATGCCCGAAAATAAAACGATCATTATTACAGGTGCCTCCGGTTTTATCGGATCATTTCTTTGCAAATATTTCGCAGAAAATGGTTGGAATGTAATCGGACTTGTCCGTAAACTTCCAAAAGAAGAAATACGAAATGTTCGTTACGAATTATTTGAAATGCCAAATAATATTCCACTTGAAGTTTTCAAAAATTCAGATGCAATTGTTCATTGTTCCTATTCAAAATTTTCACCCTCCAACCCAAATTCCGACAAAATAAATAAAGAAGGAACAGAAAAACTTTTAGAGATCAGTCGCGCTTCATCAAACCCAAAATTCATTTTTCTCTCGAGTATGTCTGCGCATAAAGATGCTCTCTCTCATTATGGCAGAAGTAAATTTGCGCTCGAAAAAATATTTGATCCAAATAAAGATGTCATCCTCAAACCCGGACTGGTCATGGGAAATGGTGGAATGCTAAAAACTATTTCCGAATACATTTCCAAACACAAAACAATTCCGCTTCCCGGAAACGGAATACAACCTGTGCAGACTCTCACACTTCTTAATTTGTCTGATGCAATCCAAAAAATAATTATGGATAAACTTTCCGGAACTTTTTGTTTGGGTGAAGTTATCCCAATTACGATAAAAGAATTTTATACAGAAGTTGCAAAACAATCCAACAAAAATATTAAATTCATTTCCATTCCTTTCTGGCCATTATTCATGTTCGTACGATTTATAGAAACCATCGGACTCAAAACCTCCACCTCTTCCGAAAGTCTGCTCGGTCTCAAACAATTAAAATCTTTCGATACTGCCCATGATTTGCAAAAACTCGGAATTGAAATTTTGGATTACAAAACAAACATAGAGACTAATTTCACTAATTGACACGAATTAAAGTTTGCGCAAACTTAGTATCACTCTTTCCTTCTTTCACTCATTCACTTCTTCACTCTTTCACTCTTTCCCTCTTAATTCCTAATTTCTAATTCCTCATTACTCTTCGCCACAATATAATTCCCGATAATCAGATAATCTATATCGGCTCGTTTAAAAGAATCTACTGCGTCGAAGGGTGTGCAAACAATCGGTTCTCCTTTTATGTTGAAAGAAGTATTGATTAAAATCGGAACCCCACTCTCTTTTTGAAATGCCTGAAGCAGTTTTCGCATCGGCAGATTTTCCGTTTCATTCACCGTCTGAATTCGCACCGATCCGTCAACATGCGTAATGGATGGCAACTCACTTCTTCTTTCCGGCTTCACATAATAGACCATTAACATATACGGATTCGGATACGTCGAATCAAAATAATCGCCACAACTTTCTTCTAAAATAATTGCTGCAAAAGGTCTGAATCCTTCTCGGAATTTCACTCTTGCATTTAATACATCTTTCATTTCGGCAATACAGGGATTCGCAAGAATACTGCGGTTTCCCAATGCCCTTGGACCAAATTCCATCTTCCCCTGAAACCAACCGATAATCTTTCCTTTATCCAACATTTTTGCCGCAAACGAATAATATTCCTCCGTATATATATATGGCAATCCCGATTCTTTTACGGCTTTTAAACATTCATCATCATTATATCCCGGCCCGAGGAATGCATCCTTCATCACAACCGAAGCGCGTTTCAATCCAAGATGGCAATGATGATAGAACAATGCAGATCCGACAGCGGTTCCTGAATCGCCTGCAGCGGGTTGAATATATATTTCTTTAAATGGAGTATGTGCCGGTAATAATCCGTTGGCAACTGAATTCAACCCGACACCACCCGCAATACATAAATTTTCTGATTTTGTAATTTTGTGAAGATGATTTGCCATGTGAATAATTACATCTTCAACAATATGTTGTGCCGCAGCCGCAACATTCATCTCATGCTCACTCCAATCTTTTCCTTCACTTTTTGAGGGACCAAAGAATTTTTCAAATTTCGGCGTCACGCCCGTTTTTCGTGTATAGTGATAACTCATATAACTCATGTCGAGCTTGAAGCCCCCGTCATTAGTGAGCGTCACAATTTTTTTCATCTTGTCGTACTCCGCGCTATTTTTATCACCGTAAGACGAAAGTCCCATTAATTTCCCAGGTCCCGATATTAATTTAAACCCAAGATGACGTGAAACCGCCTGATAAAATGCGCCTAATGAATACGGAGTTTCTACCTTAGAAATCTTTTTAATAATATTTCCTTTCCCATGCGCGAGAAGAGACGTTGTCCACTCACCTGCACCATCAATTGTCAAAATAGCAGCTTCATCAAAGGGAGAACAATATAACGCACTCGCTGCATGACAGAGATGATGTTCCGATAAATGAAACTTGAATTTTGGTTGTTTTTCTTCAGGAAAAAGATTTATCAACGTCTCTGGCAGCGATTTCATTTTCGATAAATATCGAAGCATCCCAAGATTTTCTTCTACTGTAAATTCTCTCGACTCCTTCATCAGTGTCGGGACTTTATCAAAATATTTTATTAGAAAAACGGGAACGTGCAAATAAGATATAGATGGCTTCCAGAAAAATGTAACATGATCAATTTCAGATAATTTCAATCCTGAAAAATCCAGGCATGCTTTAATTGATTGAACCGGTATTCCGCCGAAATGTTTTTTCCTGTTTAAACGCTCTTCTTCAACCGCGAAAACTACTTCACCATCTATAATCAACGCCGCCGCCGAATCATGACCAAAACAATTAAATCCTAATATATTCACAGATTAGATATTAATATTTATATTGCAAACCATTTTCTTTTCAACCCTTCAACCCTTCAACCCTTCAACCCTTCAACCCATCAACCTATCAACCTATTTTCCCGCTTTCTGTTTTGCTTGCGCAAGATTATTTTTTGCAACCGTAAAATTCGGATCCAACTGAATAGCCTTTGTACATGCAATAATCGCTGAATCATATTTACCCATCTCATTATAAGCGGAACAAATATTATTATATGCAATCGCATAATCCGGTTTAATCTTTAATGCTTCTTTGCAGGCTTCTATGCAATCATCGAAACGACGTGCACGATAGTATTCCAGACTCAGATTAATATAATTATCCGCTGACGGTGCAGTTTTAACTTGGACCTCTGCAATATCCACAGTCGATTTTACGGTACCTGGTTGTTCACTTTCAATTGTTCTTAAAAGTGCATTCGCCGCAGGATGTTGGGGACTCAGGGACAGAGCCGTTTGCAAATAGGTTTTCGCCTCAGCTACTCTTCCTTTATTGTGCAACCAATTCGCATAATAATAATAACAATCCGGATATTTTGGACCATAGTCCAACGCTTTTTTAAAATGTTCTTCTGCTTCAACATCCTGATTAAATACTGCTTTCACGATTGCAATATTCACATGAAGATAAGAATAATAAGGATTAAATACCAACGCCCGCTGAAAATAATCCAGCGCGATATCATACTTACCGAGTTTCATTTGAGACAAACCGTAATTCATTAAACCCCGTCCATTTTCGGGACTCTTCACCGTCACATCTTTCCACAAAGTCTCATCGTCTTTCCATACTTTGTTACGTTGATGCGTACCATAAGCATGCATAAAAAGTATCATACACGCGAGTACAGGAATTCCGTTTTTGAGCAGTGTGCTCTTTTCAATTCGTTTTTTATTTTTATATATTAAATAAACAAAGGGCCAGACGACCGCCATCACCAATCCAACGTTCGGGAAAAATATTCTGTGATCATTCATCACCTCAGCAAAAGGCATCAGACTCGATGTCGGCAGGAGTGCAATAAAAAACCAGATAATTCCGAATCCGATCATGGCAGTCTCCTTTTTCGAAATTGTCTTGATTGCGATATAGATTAATACAGAAATAAATATTAATCCTGCAATACACCGATCATCGTATATATGATCAAGTGCCCTCCAGTCTGTATCTGCGCTTAAACTGAATGGAAAAAACCAGGTTCCGACATAATGAAAAATAACAAAAGGTTGCGTAATAAGATAGCTGTATCTGCTAAGATCCCCGGGATCCCAGTTCTTCGAAATTTTACTCAGTACGAAGAAGATAAGACATACACTCACAACCATCGCGGGCAACGTCCTGATAAAAGCACTCCTAAATCTCTTCACCGTAAAAAATCCTTTCCTGCTTCTCGGATGTTCAAAAATATATTGATAAGCAAAAAGAATAAACGGAAACATCGCGGCCGTTTCCTTTACAAAAATCCCGATTGCTGCTGGAAGTATATATAGATAAGTTCGTTTTGCAAACCCGGAGTACAGATACAGAAAAAAAGATAGAATAACTGCAAGAGTTGAGAGCATATCTGATCGTGAAATAATATAATTTACTGTCTCAGCGTGCGCTGTATGCAGCGCGTACCAACTTGCAGCGAACATCGCAAAATATGGATTCAAATCATTCCTCCACGAAACATTCATAATTTTGAGGAAAATAAAAAACATTAAAATAAACTGTATGATATATAAAATAAACGTCGAAAGATGGAAATAAAAAGTATTCATCGGA
>JAHEYM010000186.1 GCA_023251595.1 Bacteroidota bacterium | reverse complement strand
CTTTACCAGCTCACAGATATTGAAATCAAGATTCTTCATCTGCTCGATCAGATTCAGGATAATATATACAAGAAGGCAGCGGGATTCAGGGACATGAACACTTATGTTGCAGAAACGTATGAGGATTTTAAGAAACTGCTTGATAAGGGAGGTTTTATATATGCTCATTGGGATGGAACTGCTGAAACCGAACAGAAAATTAAAGAAGAAACGAAGGCAACTATCCGTTGTATTCCGCTTAATAATAGAAAAGAAGATGGAATATGTATTTACTCAGGCAAACCATCCGTTCAGCGGGTATTATTCGCACGTGCATATTAATTGCACATCAAATTCTATGTGATGAACAGCGAGGAACCCAGGAAAATTATTGAACGTCTTGTAAATGAGAAAGCAGTATTGAAGCAAAATATTTACGACAACACTTTCTATGCTTTTAAGAAATTGAAATCTTTCCTCAGGAGTTTTGTGGAAGAGTTGAAGAAAAGCCTACCCACTCAGGAGTCGCGGGTGATGATTGAGTATAAAGACAAAGGTGATTTCGAGGCAGAGATAAAAGTTGGTGGCGACACATTGATTTTTCTCATGCATACCAATATCTTCAATTTTGAGCGGGATCATATCATGTGGAAAACGCCTTATGTCCTCGAAGATCAAACGAAAAGTTATTGTGGAATGATTTGCGTATATAATTTTCTTTCAGATTCTTTGAAGTACAACCGTCCGAAAGACATCGGTTATCTGATTGCAAGAATTTTTGTGAACCGAGAGATGCACTTTTTCGTGGAAGGGAAACGTCAATTGGGATTTCTATACAACGATTACACCCACATGATTCTCGACGATCAGAAGATCAAAGACGTGGTAGAATCGGCGGTCATCTACTGTCTCGATTTCGACCTCTACACCCCACCCTACGACGAGATGAAAGAAGTCTCTGTTCAGGACATTATTGATAATGCGGTTAACTCACAGATGACAACCGGCAAACGTCTTGGCTTCAGATTTCAGGCAGATAGTGACAGGATCGAATGATCTTCTGTCGATTCTCCTAATTCCTAATTCGTAATTCAGACCCATCCTCACTATATTTGCAGACCCAAATTTCACAAAAGCCATCTTAGCTCAGCTGGTAGAGCAACTGATTCGTAATTAGTAGGTCGCAGGTTCGACTCCCGTAGATGGCTCTTTTCAATATGTGATTTGATCGTGAAATTCAACCGATTTTTACCCAACTGTGAACTTCGCCATTTTAATTATGAGTTCATCTTTATCGAAGGGTTTTGCTATATAATCGTCGGCACCGGATTCGAGATAGGTTCTGACTTCTTCAGGCGTGATTCCTGCGGTCATAAAAATAATCGGTATAGAATTATTCATGCTCCTGATTTTCTTAGTTGCTTCCATTCCACTCATCACAGGCATTTGTCCGTCCATTAAAATTAAATCGTAGGAATTTTTTGTGTTCATAGAAACTGCCTCTTCACCATTCAACGCGCAATCGATTGAAATTCCGGGAACCATTTCGCTAATTAAATCGACCGCTACCATGCGACTGAATTCATTGTCCTCTGCCAAGAGAATTTTTAATTTACTTAAGAGAGCAGTGGTGGAATCATCGAGAACCATACTTGGTGTATCCGATATAACGATACATGTGAGTTCATAAGGAATAATAAATTTAAATTCTGTCCCTTTTCCAATTTCGCTTACTACTGAAATTTCACCACCAAGTAAATTAACAATGTTTCGCGAGATGGAAAGACCTAATCCGGTTCCTCCATATTTACGTGCAGTGTCGGAAGTTGCCTGAGAAAATTCATCAAATATTTTTGTAATCTGATCAGGTGACATTCCCGCGCCGGTATCAGTAATGGTAAATTCGAGGAATACTTTATTATTTAATTCCGGACTCTTTAGTTCCCGATTATCTTCTAATAAATCGCAATCAATATTCACATTGATGCTTCCTTTATCTGTAAATTTAATTGCATTCCCGATAATATTAATCAGTACCTGATTTAAACGCAAAGGATCTCCGCACACGGTTTGGGGTACATCTTTGGAAGCACTGACATTAAATTTGAGTCCCTTTTCCTGCGCTTTGATACCGAGCGTAAATGCTGCATGATGAGCGGTTTCTATGGGAGAAAAAGGAATTTTTTCAAACTCAATTTTCCCTGCTTCGAGTTTTGAAAGATCCAATATATCATTAACGATAGAGACGAGATTATCCGACGATTTTTTTATGTTGATGAGGAAGGTTTTGTTTTCTTCACTTTGTCCCCGCATTAACATGAGTTGAGTCATACCGCTGATTGCATTTAATGGTGTGCGTATTTCATGACTCATGTTGGCAAGAAATTGCCGTTCGAATTTTTCGCGATGTTCAGCTTTTTCTTTTTCTGTTTTCTCTTTCTCAAATAATATTTTTATCTCGAGTGAATTTTTTATAAAATTATATTCTTGTTTGATTTTATTGAGTGTTGCTTCAAAATCGGGAAGATCGATTGGTTTTATCAGAAAATCGAATGCGCCTCCGTTCATCGCGCTACGGATATTTGAAAAATCTCCATAAGCCGTAATTACCACAGTTTTAATCTGACGGTTTAAATCTTTTATTTTGCTGAGCAAGGTCAACCCATCCATTACCGGCATATTGATGTCCGTGAGGAGCATTCCGGTATCAGGATTCTTCTCTAAATAATCCAATGCTTGTTTTCCATCTGTAACAAATACAAATTCGTACAGACCTTCCCGAATTTGTTTCCGAAACATTTGCGTGACGAGGAACTCCATATCCGGTTCGTCATCCGCTACAAGGATTTTATCAGCCATCAGGTAGGTATATTAAATATTTTTTGTTTCAGCACTTCAAAATTCACAGGTTTTGTAACGAAATCGTCTGCTCCAAGTTTTTGAGCATATAATATATTTGATTCGTCACCATAAGCAGAGATCATGAATATTTTCAGCCATGGGTATTTTTCTTTCGACACCTTTAAGAGATCAAATCCGGTCATTCCGGGCATATTAATATCTGAGAGAACGAGGACAACATCCATTGGTTCAAAAGATTTCATCAGATCGAGTGCTTCCTGACCGGAAAGCGTAAAGAAGAGATTGACCTGACCTGTTCGGATTTCCTTACGGAACCTCTGTAAGTAGAGGTCTTTCATGTCGGTTTCATCGTCAACAACTAAAATTTTCATAACGCAGAATTAAATGGGTAAAGTTATATTGAATCTGGTGTATTCGCCTGGTTTGGAATCGACAGCGATAGTACCATTATGCTCTTTCGTAATTATATCATAACTCAGACTTAATCCGAGACCGGTTCCTTTTCCTGAGGGTTTTGTCGTGAAGAATGGCTCGAATATTTTTTTTCTGTAACTTTCGGGTATTCCCGGACCATTGTCCTCAATACTAATATGAATTGTCTTGTTTTTCTTTTCTGTAGAGAAATGTATTTTAGGTTTATATTCTTTATCTGATTTCGATTTCTCATATACAGCCTGAAACGCATTATTCAGTAGATTTAAAATCACTCTTCCGAAATCCTGCTGAACTATATTAATTTCCGGAAGATCGGGATCGAATGATTTCTGAATTGCGCAATTGAATTCACGTTCATTGGCACGCATTCCGTGGTATGAAAGGTCGCAATATTCGTCGCACAATTTATTGATATCAGTCAATTTTCTTTCGCCACTATTTCCACGGGAATGCATCAGCATGTTCTGAACAATTGAATCTGCTCTTTTTCCATGATGTTCAATCTTGTCGAGATTTATTTTTAAAGTTGACATAATTTCAGCCCTCTCGTCTTCATTTGTAGTGGTTCCGGCTTCCTCAATTAATTCTTTCGAAATTTCAGAAAAATTATTAATAAAGTTAAGAGGATTTTTTATTTCGTGTACAATGCCTGCAACCAACTGTCCAAGTGAAGCAAGTTTTTCCTGTTCAATAAGTTGCAACTGAGTAGCTTTTAATTGCTGATAGGCCTGCTCCACTTCTCTCACTTTCTCCAACTCCACTTGTGTTCTCCGGTTTTTTTCTTCCAATGCGTTGGATTTCAATTCAGCCTCTCTGATTCTGCTTGCTGATCGTTCCAACCTCAAAACCCTTTTTCTTTGTGTTCTGTATATAATGATAAATAATGCGACTCCGGCGATAACAAATCCTATAATTGCAATCGGTGTTTGATACCATGGTGGGCGTATATAGAATGGCACGGTAGTTTCAGAATTTTGAGAGCCAAGACCATTTATCACCTTGACATGAAATACATAATGCCCCGGAGAAAGGTTTGAAAACGCGACCGAATGACGACTTCCGGAGAATGACCAACCTGAATCATTTGGTTCCAGCTTATAAGCATAGAGATTATCCTGACTGCGAAAATGATTTTTCGGAACAAATTCGAATGATATATAATTGTCTTTGTGATTCAGTATTAGCTCTGTTGAATCGAAAGCAATTTCCCGATCTGATATTTTGACGGACGAGATTACAATCGGTTCTTTGTTCTTTTTTTCAGTCAGAATTTCGGGAGAAAAATAATTAAATCCCGAGACACCTCCGAAAATCAATAAACCTTTTGATGTTCGGATACCTGCATTGGTGTTAAACTCAACATTCTGTAGCCCTTCGACCTCACCAAAATTTCTGCAGGTCAATGTATTGTAATCAAAACAGGATAATCCATTATTTGTTGACAGCCAAAGTCTGCCATATTTATCTTCTTCAATATCATAAATGGTATTATTGGGAAGTCCGTTGTTCGTTGTGAACGCAGTGAATGTGCTATCTATCTCATTAAATCTATGAAGACCTCCACCACCCGAACCGACCCAAATTGTACCGGTATGATCTTCGGTAAGAGATCGTATATTATTTGTTCTGAGCGTATATTCACCATTTTTTGTACTAAAAAATTGTTTGAATTTTCCAGATGTTTCATTAAAAATATTCAGACCATTTTTAGTCCCGATCCAAATCCTGTCTTTGTGATCTGCATAGATGGTATAGACGGTATTGTCGGAAATTGAACTACTATCTTTATCATTATGAAAAAACGATTTGACAGGTGTAGCTTGCGGGTCAGACCAATTAATAAGTTTGGGATTAATTTTAAATAAACCATTTCCTGATCCTAACAATATATTACCATGCTGATCTTCGCATATTGTTCGAATGATATTATTTGCATTGCCTGTTGGAGATTCGTCTTTCAGATAAATTTTCGCTGTTTTTTTATTTGCAATATCGCAAATGAGTACCAATCCGCTTCCCCATTTGCCTACCCACACCATTCCGCTTTTATCAACTAAAACAGAGCATGTAGCATCACGTTCTTCAACAAGAACCTGTGCTCCTTGCCAGGGAATATAATTTGAGAAAGTAGAGTCCTTTAGTGAAAATGAAAATAACCCTTCCAATGTGGCCAACAAAATATGATTTTCATCAAGTTCGGCAACACCACGCACATTTAAATTTTCAAATTTTTCAGGTTTTAATTTACCGTTTTTCGAAGCAAACGGCGTGAAAATTTGCGCGACTGTTTCAATTTTGCATATTCCTTCGCTTCTGCATGACGCCCATAGCACACCTGAATGATCAATAAAAATCGTACTGATTGAATTGGAGCTAAGACTTTTAATATTGTTCGGATTGTACTGAAATTCTTCAACGGTCAGATTTGAAATATCAAATCGGAATAAACCGACACCATCCGTATTAAACCAAATGCAATGATCAAGAATCTTACTACTTGCCGAAATATTTTTCATGCCACTTCTGCCACTCCAATCCCGATTATGAAGAATCATTTTTTCTTCTTCACCTGATTGTAAAGAAACTTTATATATTGTGCCGGACTCGCATGAAATATAAATAAATTTTCCGTCATTAAATAAATAAGCGCGAAAAACATCACCAGAAGAATTTATAAGATTATTTTCTTTTATCAGGTGAAAGGAATGATCGTGATCGTCATATTTTAAGAGACCGGATTTTGTATAAATATATTCCCCTGACCCGTTTTCGGGAATTATGATGCCGGAATTGAACCCGGAAAAATTCGTATTTCCGATAAAGCTTTTTGCTCCCACATCCTCGAAAGAATTAGTTTCGGAAAAGAAACAGACCATTTTATGATCAGAAACGAGCCAAATTTTTCCGGCTTTTCCTGCATAAGTTTTCAATTCTTTTTCATCCTCAAGGTTATAATTCTTCATTTCGTACCTAACCGAAATGTGGGATTTCAAATCATATTTCACTAAATAATGAGGGATTGTAATCCAAATTTCGTTGTCACTTCCATTTCCCAAAGAGAGTACTCTTACCGAATCTGAAAAGGAGAGAATTTTTCTAAAATTATCTTGTGCGACATTATAAAGACTAAGTGCGGTTGCAGTCTGGATGATGATATTATAATTCTGATCCAGGTAACATCGACTGACCTCGTTATCTGACAGACTATTTGAATCAGTAGGATCATGTAAATAAGATCTGAACGAATATCCGTCAAATCGTGTCAGTCCATCCTCAGCGCCCAGCCATATATATCCTTTTTCATCTTCAACAATACTTTTAACCAAAGATGACCCAAGGCCTTCGGCTTGCGAATATCGGGTAATGACATACTGATTTTGCGAGATTACGGTGAATGTCCGGCAAAGAATAAAGACCAGAATACACAATGAAGGAAGCCCTTTCAAACGAAACAAACGGGACATTAGAATTACTTTGGAACTTCAAATGTACAAAATTCCTGAAAAGATCTCTTAAAGCTATCCGGAAATCGGTTTGTCAGCTCCTGGCAGTGAGGGCTGCCTCACGTTCATACAGGAGATTAATGATGCCATCAGCCAGTCCTAACTTGGGAACGTACATCTCATCCGCACCTGCCCATTTCATGGTAGAGACATAAATTCTGGCTGCGTATAAAATCACATCAGCACGATCTTCATTAAAATCGAATTTTTTGATACGTCCCTCTACGGTCATGCCGGAAAATTCCTCGTAAAGATCCTTCATTTTTTTGTAAGAAATAGATTTATTCCCGGAACCGATCAGTTTATATATTTTATTAATATTTCCTCCTGTTCCTATGGCTGTGAGCGGGTGATGATCCTTTGTAATTTCCTTTACTTCCTCCTTCATTTTATCCCATGCATTTAGCGGTACCCGACTATGCAGCATTCTGACGGTTCCGACAGGAAAAGAATTTGAATATAGGATTTTATTCTCAGCGAAAAGGGTGATTTCAGTACTACCCCCTCCGACCTCAATATAGAGATACGATTTGGAGTGATTCAATTTTTCTGCGACGTGGCTTGTATAAATGATTTCCGCTTCTCTTTTTCCATCGACTATTTCCACCTTCACACCTGTTTCTTCTTTAATTCTTTGAAGAACATTTTTACCATTTTC
>JAHEYM010000185.1:4033-7470 GCA_023251595.1 Bacteroidota bacterium | reverse complement strand
GAATGTGCAACCTCAAGTTCAACCTCAGCAACAATCTCAGCCGGAACGGAGAGGTAACCCACGTTCATCGAATGAGCAGTATAATTCTCAACCTTCAAGATCATACTCTGAGCCTTCCCCTTCTTACTCACAACCTTCAAGGTCGAGCTCTTCTTCAAGCAGCAGTTATAGCTCTTCACCATCTCACTCTTCGTACTCTTCTCCGAGCTCCTCTTCAAGTAGCAGTTCGAGTAGTCCGAGCAGAAGTAGTAGTTCCAACAGCAGCAGTTCTTCGAGCAAAGGGAGCAGTTCTTCCAGCAGCCCAAGTCACAGCAGTAGTAGTAGTTCTCACAAAAGATAATACTGCGCCAAAGGCACGTCATCACTAAAACATATACTTATGAAAAGGTATTCAGTAGTTATTACTGCAGCTATTCTCATGTCGATTAAAACCTTCGGACAGAGTGATGCAGATGCAATCCGATACTCACAATTTGTTCCATCCGGAACAGCAAGATCGACAGCAATGGGAGCAGCGTTCGGAGCTTTAGGAAGCGATTTCGCTTCGCTCAGCATTAATCCGGCTGGCATCGGGCTCTATCGCTATTCGGAAATGACAATGTCTCCCTCTTTGTTCATGATAAAGTCGAACTCTGATTATGATGGAAACACAAAGGAAGAGAACAAATATCAATTCAATTTTGGAAACATTGGTGCAGTGGCACATTATGTTTTGAAAGACAATGCAAAAACCGGCTGGTTAAACTGGGATTTCGGAATCGGTTACAATCGTCTGAATGATTTTAATTCAAATATTGCCTACGAAGGTTCGAACAAAAACAGTTCATACTTGGATTATTATCTGGGGCAAGTGAATAACGGTGTGGGCGTCAATCCCGGCAATTTAGCTAATACTTATCCAGACGCTAATCTTGCTTATCAGACATGGTTAATCGATACGATTCCAGGCGATACGAATCATTACCGAAGTGCAGTTCCGTTCGGTGGAACATTACAGCGCAGAACCGCAACTGATAAAGGTTCGATGGGTGAAATTAATTTTGCCTTTGGCGCAAATTACAGCAATAAAATTTATCTGGGAGCTTCTCTTGGGATCGTGACTTTGAGATATATTGAAGACGTAAACTATACTGAACTCGATGATCAGGATACGATCGCCGGATTTAAATCATTCACAAAACATGAAAATCTGACAACACATGGATCAGGTGTAAATTTTAAGTTAGGAATGATTTATAGACCTGTTGATTTTATACGATTTGGCATCTCCGTCCAAACCCCTACTTTTTTAGGAATGCATGATAAATATTCTTCTTCTTTCGAATCGGATATGGAGGCGAAAGGAAAATTTACCTCAGATAAGAACCAAGGGGAATTCGATTATCAGCTTACCACGCCGCTTCGTGTAACAGGAAGTCTCGCGGTCATCATTGGAAAACACGGGGCACTTTCCGTTGATTACGAAATGGTTGATTACGCATCTGCCAGCCTGACTTCGAGCACATACGATTTTTTTGATCAGAATGATCTGATTCAAACAAAATACACAAGTGCGAATAATCTCAGAGCAGGGGGTGAATTCCGATACGGGGCCTATAGTGTGAGGGGTGGTGTTGGAATGTACGGAACTCCTTTCGCATCGGGTGTTGCATATAAAGGAGCTGATATGTCGAGGATGGTTTATAGCGGCGGATTAGGAATCAGTGATGACACCTATTTTGTAGATATTGCATATCAGTATCAAGTGCATACTGATTTCTTCAGACTATATAAATTAGATACGGTTGTTGTTCCAGGATCAGTAAATAAACTGCAGAGTCACACGTTCATGCTGACATTGGGAATGAAATTCTAAATAAAGATTTTGGTTGGTTCATTGGGCGGTCGGGATTAATTTCCCGGCCGTTCTTATTTTTCGCTGATCCGATCGAGCCCCGCTTCTGCCTTCTGATCAATGCTATTCTGATATTCATGATCACGAAGTGCCGTTACATTTTCATAATATTCTTTTGCTTTGCCGAAGTCGCCTCTCGATTCATATATCAACCCAAGTTGTAAAGCGGAATTCGCTGCGAAATACCAGCGAAAAGAAGAACCGTTTTTGTACGTCTGCTCATAATATTCAATAGCCTTATCAATGTTTCCATTTTTGTGAAAGATGCGGGCGAGACGATACGTCAACTCAAGTTGATCGCGTAATCGAGGGAAATCCCTGAATGTTTTTGAACCAATTTCTGAAAGTGCTAAACTATAATACCCACCATCGAAAAGAAGACGTGCACGCAGAAGTGGAACATTAGGAATTTCACCCGATTTAGCTTCATTCAAGGCTTGTTTATCTTCATCCGTAAAATCATCACCATTATCTATACAGTTGCGAATATTTTCCCTATACTGTTGTTGATTACCTTGAATGAGTTCAAGCCAGGCTATTTTCTGATATGCAGCTCTTACGTCGTTCTGACCAGATGTAGAATTTAAAAATCGATTAAAATAGAATACCGCACCTGAATCGAGTTTATTCATCCGCATGACTCCCCGTAAATAATCGAGATATGGGAAGGATAGATATTCATTTCCGGAAGGAGATTCATCGAGAGTGGAGATAGCCTGATCATTCATCCCTGTTTTCATATATACACTTGCAACGGAGTAACAAATGAAAGGGTTTTCACGGATGGTCTCATCTGAAAATGTCTCGATTAGTTTTTTTGCTTCATTTTCGTCTTTCACCACATTAAGGTTTAGAAAAGTCAACAATAACACTACCTCATTGTGTAAATATTTGTAGTCTCCGGATTCACTGACAGTGAGTAATTGGTGAAGTTCGTCCATTCCCTGAGCGATGCTCCCTTTCATACCGACGATTTTAGTAATCCATTTAAAGTTTTCAGGAACGGAACCTGCAATGGCATGTAAAAATCCCAGGCTTTTTAAATTAGCTTTGAAAAAAGGGTACAGCTCTGCATTTCTGGTCAATAACTTATTGGCTTTCTGTATCTCGAACGCCGCTGACATATATTCCTTAAATTTTATTCTGGCAAATGCCCACTGAAGATTAATTTCAGCGAGGGCATATAAGTAAAATGGAGACTTCGGGTCGCCGCGCTCAATTTGTTCTAACCTGAGGTTTTTATTTTTTTTCAGACGATCAAAATTCTCACGGTCATCTGTGATGAACACTGTTAAAAAATCGATATAATTATCAAGCAGAATTGTTACATCGTTTGAAGGATGTTGTTTCTTTTCTAATTCAATATATTTTTTTCCATCGTCGATCCTCAGACAAATAATATTTGAATAAGCATTGACGCAATTGTCATCAATAAAAAAATCCGCGACAGCATCCTTACAGATGAGTCCGAAAAACAGTAATAATAATATAACGTTCCGCATCATAAAATGAAAGAAGGGATTTCCGTTAAGAACCGGAAATC
>JAHEYM010000185.1:0-4023 GCA_023251595.1 Bacteroidota bacterium | reverse complement strand
TCAATTTTCGCAGGTTAAAATATTATTGTGATATTTCAGGGTCAACTAAAATCCTGCCACAATGTTCGCACACGATTATTTTTTTGCGTTGACGGATATCAAGTTGTTGTTGTGGTGGAACCTTATTGAAGCAGCCTCCGCAAGCATCCCGTTGAATTGTAACTACTGCAAGTCCATTACGGGCATTATTCCTTATTCGACGATAAGCAGCCAATAACCGTTCCTCAACAATCTTACCGGCTTCCTCCGATTTTTTTACCAACAACTCTTCTTCCTTTTGTGTTTCAGCGATAATTCCGTCGAGTTCTTCTTTTTTCTGTTGAAGATCTTGTTTCCGTTCATCCAACGTATTCTTTGCAGCTTCGATCACCATATTTTTGGAGTCGATTTCAATTTGAAACTCTTTTATCCGTTTTTCAGCGAGCTGAATTTCGAGATTCTGAAATTCGATCTCTTTCGTCAATGATTCATACTCTCTGTTGTTTTTGACATTATTTTGTTGAGTGCTGTATTTTTTAATCAATGCATGTGCATCTTTAATCAATTGTTTTTTGGAAACGATATTATCCTCAAACGCATTGACCTCCGTTGAAAAATTATTTATTCTTGTCTCAAGTCCGGCAATTTCATCTTCAAGGTCACTCACTTCCATCGGCAGTTCACCTCGAACAATTCGGATCTTGTCAGCATTCGAGTCGATAAACTGGAGCTCAAAGAGTGCTTTGAGTTTTTGCTCAATTGAAATGTCATGACGTTCACCGTCCTTGTGTTTACCAAGACTCCTCTCGTTTTTCTGATTGGTTTGGATAGGTAGCCTTTTTTCAGTTCTTTTCGGATTATGTTCTTCTTTCTTGATGCGTTTAGCGCCATGTTGAGGAACATGAACGATTTTTTCACTCGCTATTTTCGCTTCCGCTTCACGAACGATTTTCCTGGCTGCGGCCTTATTAGGTGCTTTTGGTTCCGATTTAGCTTCAGCTTTTGGAGTTGCCTTCCATGTTGACTTGGCAGTATCTTTTTCCTGGTCTTTTTTGGCCGTTTTGGTTGTCATCTTAAAAATAATTTATGGGATTCGTGTTCAGTTCTGTTAAATGGACTGCAAAATTAGGAAAATTCCTCGTAATAAGCTCAATAAATATCTCCGAAGTGAAACGCTCGCTCTCATAATGACCGATATCTGCAATGATGATTCTTCCCTCGGCATCAAAAAACTGATGATATTTCATGTCTGCCGTGATAAACAGGTCTGCTTTTGCCGAAATTGCATCCCGGATAAGAAAGCTACCCGAACCACCGCAAAGTGCTATTGTTGCTATCATTTCGGTGTGTGGTGAAGTATGTCGAATCGAGGATAATTCCATTTTCTGTTTGAGGGAAGTCAAAAACTTCGTGAAAGGAGTCGGAGTAGGAAGGATGCCGATCATACCTGCTCCAAAATCCGGATTTCTATTATCGAGCGTGATAATATCGTATGCCACTTCCTCGTAAGGGTGAGATTTCAGAAGTGCTTCAACCAACTTGTTTTCAAGATGAGTAGGGAAAACCATCTCGATGCGAGTCTCTGACTCTGAATGCAAGGTACCCTTCACCCCAACAAAAGGATTAGAAGCTTCACCACCCCGAAATGTACCCTTTCCGGAAGTATTATAGCTACATGAATCATAATCTCCGATCTTACCGGCACCTGCTTCGAAGAGGGCGCTACGAACCTCCTCTGCGGAAGCATCCGGACAAAAAGTGACAAGTTTCTTCATGGTTCCGGCCTTGGGAGATAAAATGCGGAGATTTGTCAAGCCAATTTTGTCTGCAATCTTCCGATTTACGCCCATTTTGACGTTATCGAGGTTTGTATGAGCTGCATAAATAGCAACATCGTTTTTGATCGCTTTCAGCAGTGATCTTCCCACATAACCGGAAGTTGTGATTTTCTTAATACCGCCGAAAATCAATGGGTGATGTGAAACGATTAAGTTTGAGTTTCTCGAAATAGCTTCGTCCACAATTTCTTCAGTCACATCCAATGACACAAGTACGCCATCTACATTCATTGAGGGATCTCCACAGATGAGTCCCGCGTTATCATAACTTTCCTGTAAGGGAAGCGGTGCTAATTCTTCAATTTTTGCAGCAATTTCAGCGACTGTCGGCATTGTTAAGCGATTTTGGGTTTCAAAATATTAATGATAAGTTGGGTTCACTTCACCAAAAAAAGAAGGGACAAAATTGACCAGATAAAGTTGTGAAGAAGCGCGGGTAATAGCGGTGTATAGCCATCTCACATAATCTTCGTTCAACATATCGGGAACGAAATAGCCGGGATCAACCACCACGTTTTTCCATTGTCCTCCCTGCGCTTTGTGACAGGTAACGGCGTATGAGAACTTTATCTGAAGCGCATTATAATACGGATTTGAACCTATGAGTGCGACAATATCTTTTTTGCTTTTAACTCCACCTGAATCCTTAATAATTACTTCCAAAAGACGTTGCAAATCTTTATAAGCCAAAGCAGGAGTTTCGCTGGCAAGTGTATTCAACATCAGCCAACATTCAAAAGGATTCTGAGATTGATAATCCAACATTTCCACTTCCGCAAAAATAAACCTGAATTCCTCGATCGTTTTATGTTTGATAATTCTTGAGATTCGGAGACAATCACCATTAGCAATAAAGCCGGCTTCAGATCCATCCTCTAACCAGAAATAATTATTTTTCAGCACCATTAAATGATCGCCACCTGAAATTTCTTCTTCACGAAAAAGAATTTTGGATCGGACATACTGATTGTATTTATTTGCCGATTTATTACTACGACAAATAATAACCGAGTCGTTCATAGTAGAACCCGAGAAGCATGTCTGCAACTGTTCTTCGAGATCCATCATGTTCATTCGTTTTACATCCTTTCCGTTCACATTGAAGTTGGGTTGCGTAATTTTCGGATCAGAAAGAATTTCGCGCAAGTCGGTGGCATTTGCCAAAATTCCGGAAGTTAACTCTTGTCGCACTACATCAGTAAGTTCATGCACTTTAACGGTGAGTCCGAAATTCTCGCTCAGGTATTTTGCACTCAGGGCGGGCGATTGAGACATTTTGACAGGGGGAAGCTGAGCTGTATCACCGATGAGAATCAGGTTACAATCTACCCCTTTATAAACAAAATCGATGAGGTCGTTCAGAATATCACGAGCCCCGAATAATTCATTGTCATTTTGCGGCGCACCTGATGAAATCATAGATGCTTCATCGATGATAAAAAATGTATTTTCGGGATACTTTGGCTTTAGTTTAAAACCCGGACTTCCATTAGGTCCGATAACAGGTTGATATATTTTCCGGTGAATGGTACTCGCTTCGAAATTGGAATAATTTGAAAGAACTTTGGCTGCTCTTCCGGTAGGAGCGAGGAGAACGACTTCCTTACCAAGACGTTTGATGACCTTTATAAGTGCCGTGACGATGGAAGTTTTGCCCGTACCTGCGTATCCTTTAATGATGAAAACTCCATCATCGCTGCGGTTCACAACGAAATTGGAAAGGAGACTAATGAGTTCTTCCTGCCCGGGTGTTGGTTCGTAAGGAAAATTCTTCCTGAAAAATGATTCTACTTTAGTAAGCACGTTAAGGTCTTGAGTTAAAGAAATCTGCAATATCTTTGTGGCGGTCACAAGATACAAAGAAAACAAAGATAGGAATGTCAAAAATAAGAGTTGCCATAAATGGTTTTGGTCGGATTGGAAGAGTCACTTTAAGAGTGATGCAGTCTTGTAAAGAGATTGAAGTCGTGGCTATAAATGATCTTGCATCAACGGAAGTTCTTGCACATCTTCTGAAATACGATTCTTTGCACCGCAAATTTAGTGGTACGATTCGGAATAACGAAAATTCGTTATGGGTGAATGAAAAAGAAATACTGATCTTCAACAAAAAAAATCCCACCGAACTACCCTGGAAAGATTTAGGAATAGATGTCGTATTGGAATGCACCGGAAAATATACGCATGAAGAAGGGGCAAGACAGCA
>JAHEYM010000184.1 GCA_023251595.1 Bacteroidota bacterium | reverse complement strand
GAATTTGTATATCTTTTTCATGTTCAGATGTTTAGGGAACGCAAATTTCTAAAATATTTCTCTAAATGTGAAATATGTAACTTTTTCATAAGATTTTGTAATAATTGTAGTTTTTGATTGAATCATCTTTGTGTTCTATTATCTTTGCATCTGAATAATAGTATATATGCCATGCTATATAATTAATAATGATGAATAAAATGAAAAAGATGAAAGACGAAAACATCAAAGACAGAAGAAACTTCCTGAAGGTAACCATTGCCGGCATTGCCACGGTCGGACTTGCATCCGCCGGAGATATAATGCATTCGAAACCTGAACGCAAAAAAATAAAGATGCTTACCGCCGATGGAAAATTGGTTGAGGTAGATGAAGCTTTAATTTCTCAGGCATCCCTGGGAGAAGAAAAAGTTTCAAACCAAGAGTTGAAGAATTGGATGAAAACTTCAAAAATCTGAGCCATGATCGAACCCTCGAAAGACGAAAATACAGCGCGGAGAAAATTTCTTAAATATGGCGCGATTGGAGGTACCCTCGCTGCTGTTGCGGGAACCATCGGTGTTCTGAAAGTATTATCAGATAAGAAAGAACCTGCTTCAGGGAAAAAGGTGCGTTTACTTTCACCCGAAGGAAAAATAGTAGAAGTCGATGCTTCATATATCAGTCCAGAAATACCCGATGTACCGCTGGAATTGAGACAAGGTGCGCCGAACAAGAAATTTGTTATGGTAATTGATCTTGCAAAATGCAGGAACGCGGGTAAGTGTAAACAGGCATGTTCAAAGATGCATTATCTTCCACCCGAAAGAAGTTATATAAAAATAGAGAAAATGCAGGATGCAAAAACAACTGCGCCATATTTTATGCCGACACCTTGTTTTCACTGTGATGATCCGCCATGTGTAAAAGTTTGTCCCGTAGATGCAACATTTAAACGTACAGATGGAATTGTTGCAATTGATAATGCGAGATGTATAGGTTGCAGGTTTTGCATGGCGGCTTGTCCTTATTCTGCAAGAGTTTTTAATTGGAGTGAGACACAATTCAAATTAAATGAAGAACAGACCAAACAAATTACACCGCATCACGCTTGCAGTACGCATGTAATGGGAACAGTGGAGAAATGTGATTTTTGTCCTTCTCATTCAGAAAAAGGAAAATTACCTGATTGTGTTACGGCTTGTCCGAATGGTGTCTTTTATTTTGGTGATGAATTGGAAGATATTGTTACGAATGGTGAAGAAACGCTCCGCCTTTCTCAATTAATAAAAGATAAAGCCGGGTTCCGTTATCTTGAACATCTGGGAACAAAACCACGAGTTTATTATTTACCACCGGTAGATCGATTATTTCCATATAAAGATACAGGTGAAACATTAAAACAAGAAGGATGAAAACAATATTATTGATTGAGGACACGCATGCCATTCTTGATAATCTGACCGAATATCTCGAGATGGAAGGATTTATAATTCTTGCTGCGAATAACGGGAGAGAGGGGATTGAACTCGCCCGTGATTATGTACCCGATTTAATAATTTGTGATGTTTTAATGCGCGATATGGATGGTCACGAAGTATTGCGATTGCTTCGTGCCACTCCGCATACTTACGAAATCCCGTTTATCTTCAGCACTTCCATGTCGGAAAAAGTGGACAGAGCCACGGCATTAAAATTGGGAGCTGATGATTATATTATAAAACCATTTGAATTGGAGACTTTGTTGAAAATGGTAAAACACTGGACACAACCCGAATACTCAGTTCATAAATAAATGAAATACTTAAAGTTTTAATACCTGTACCGATCCATATATTTGTGTATTGACTTCAATATCAGGAGGCGCATCTGATTTAGCATCTACATCACGAAAAAGAATTTCGAGAACACCTGAATATGTCATTTTACTATACATTCCCGTTTTCAGATCTACTGTAGATTTCAGGTCGAGCGATGAATGTTTCATTTCAGTATTCATGTGACCGATGAGTTTATCGGTATTATATAGAATTTTTCCGGATAACTCTATATTGCCATCGACATCAGGTTCATGCTCGAGTTGCATTTGTCGTTCAACCTTGCAGTTTTGCATCACCAAGTTCAAACACATAATTATCGCTCCATGAATCTCCTATATTAACTGCATTTTTCGGGTAGGGGAGAAGCAGATTATGATTCATCATTTTGGTGATATTGTCTTCACCAAAAAAAGCTTCCATCAATTGATCTAACTGAGCGCGTTGAGCGAGATCTGTTTTTATTTTGCCGACGAGATCGCGGTATTGGTCCCAGATAACATCCATTCCTTTAACAGAAATTACTTTGGCTTCAGGCGAAACAACCACTGTCATTGGTTTTCCGATGAGTGTCTGATTGAGAATGCTTCGTACATTTTCGAGATTTGCAATCATTTTATCAAATTCGGGCGGAATTTGTTCAGCAGGAAGTGATTTAGCTTCCTGAAATATCGGGTTTGTATTTAATATAGAGTCACGTGTATCGACAGTAATTGTTATTCCCAAACTCATCACATTTTTAGAACTGAACATTACCGGTGGACCTTTTATCACCCTTTCCGTAGTCATTTCTAATTTGAGATAAGCGAAAGAAACTTCCATCACTGTATTGCCATCTACATCACGATCTTTTATTTTCCAATAATATGCAATTTCTTTTTCGGTTGAAGATTGTTTCCGCAATCCGTTCATTTCAAAATCTTCCTGATTTTGATAATCGGCCGGCGAATCCTGCGAAGGTTTCGTATCGAGATTAAATTCTCTGAAAATTATTTGCATGTCGTCTCCGGGAGTTGGAGAGAAACGGATAGCGACGGGCAAAGAAGAATTGTTCTGTGAAGAACAAAAAGTACTATATATATATAGAATTACAATTGCGAATACTGCTTTTTTCATCCTTAGTTTTTAAGCAATTCACGATATTTCTTTACAGCAGGATAATCAGGTGCAATTAATTCTGCTTTATCGAGATATTTCCGTGCTGATACATCATTTTTCTCTGAATGTTGCCATTCGACCATCATGAGAAGGGGACCGGGATTCGTGGGAGCAATTTTCATTGCTTGCGAAACAAAATCATCCGCTTCATTTATCTGATTTTTTCCGAGTGCAAGAGTGGCTTTTACAATTAATGCAAACATTCGTGTAGTAGGATCAGATGCGGGATCTGCAAGCGCTTCATCTGCATATTTTCCTGCATTGGCAAAATGTGTTTCTTCATTTCCGAGAACTGCCATTCCAAGTTCTGTCATTGCCATCGCAGATTTAACACGTGGAATTTCCATTCCTGCTTTCATACTTATCTTTGCCTTGTCTATAAAAGATTTTCCTTTCACCACCCAACCTTCACTAATTAATAACAGACCGTAATTAACCTTTGCGATTACTGAGGCGGAATCCAATTCAAGTGCTTTTAAATATTCGGCGCGTGCTTCGGGAACTCTTTCCAATGCTACTAATAAATCGCCTTTAAAAATATGAGCATTCGGACTTTCAGGAATTGCGCTTGCTGCTTCATTTGCATCAATGAGTGCGAGATCTGTTTTTCCCGAAAGATAATGCGCCTGAAACATTATTAAGTTTGCAAACGACACGGAAGATAAATTTTCAGGCTCCAGTTCTATTGCTTGTTTCGCGTTTGCAATGGCGACATTATATTGTTGTGTTTGAAGATTCAGAAGTGCTTGAATGCACCAAAGTTCCGGATCATGAGGATCAGCAGCAATTAACTTATTCAAGCCAAGTTGTGCTTGTGCTGTTGCACCTGTTCTTAGGAGAGCAAGGATCGTTGAAGCATCTGTCAAGTTACTTCCTCTCACTGAACCTGCAGGAATCAGAATCGATTCGATATTAAGACTGCGTTGTGTTTCACCATTCATTTCGGATGCAGAAGCTGTCAAAGAAGTGTATGCAGGTTGGTCGTTTACGAACCAGGAATGAGAATTTGCATTCGCACGTACCTTTACGCCACCGCATAAAAACAAATTAATATTTCCGCTAAGTATATAGCTGGCTTGAATGCCTTTGTAAGTAGAAGGAATTTTAGTTTGAACATAGGGAAGAGAAGCTAACCGGGAAATAAGTGAGGTATCGATATCAAGTTTCTGCCATGTTTTGGCGAGAAGTACGATATCAAATAATCCGTGAAGGTGTCGATATTCAGGATATTCTTTTTCAAGTTCGGGAAGCGCTTTTGTTAAACCTGCCGCCCACTGATCAAAGGTGTCATCCACTTTTCCTGTTCCGACAAGACCTTCATGAGAAACCACCATTTGTTCTGAAAGCACTTGGATACCGGCATTAAAAAGAATGACTGTTCCATCTGAAGATATTTCTATATCACCTGATGAAAGAGGAGCAGGATAGAACCAGAATCTGCTGCTTACATCACCCGAATCGCCGAATGAAGAATTCTGTTTTATTAAATCCTGAAATTTTATATATGTAAGAGATTTAACTGCAACAACTCCCGCCAACATTTTCTTCATCAGATAATCCGCATCAAGCATGGTCTGTGCGAAATGGGAGTCAGGCGGAATTCCACCTATACGCACATGTTGTTCGCCGCAAATATCAACAGGGTCAGGATCAAGACTGCAAAATGGAGTTCCATCTTCTTTCCAGACTGTTCTAATTCCGACAATTAAATCATCAAGTGTAAGGAGTGGTGAACCTTCAATCTTTTCACCGATTAATAATATATCATTGTGCGTTTTGTCAATTTTATATCCGACAATTCTTGATATATTACCGGGTGAATTTAGTTCGGTTGGTTTATTCGTCCAATTTCCAATATATTCTTCTGCTTTTGTGACCAGCGTTCGCAACGATATCAATGCTATTGTTTTGGGTGAATGGGTCTGTTTATTGGCATTTGCATCTTTCTTTATTTGATTTATATATGTTTTCACGAGCCCATTTCGCATATCCGGATCATCATTTTTCAGAAGATTTTCCGCTAATTCGTTAAGTCGGTTTCCGTTAGAATGTGATTTTCCTTTTAATAAAAGTTCAGTCAAAAGATTTTCATTGTATTTGATTTTTACTCCTTTTGGAACTTCATCTTTTAATGCCTGTAGGATATTAACGGTTGCAATTTGTTTTGCCCACAAGGAAGCATCATTTGAAATAGCGGCATTAACGAGAACCGGATTGCAGCTAAACACGACAGCGTTTACGGCTTCCTTGCCGGGATTCTCAGCGAGTTCAATAAACTTTGGAGCGAACTGAATAAATCTACGTATATATTTTTCCGGATCAAGAACTAATTTGACATTTGTACCTTCTTCCTTATTTTCAACCCCACCAAGAAAATTATAAAGTTTTGTAAGACTGACTTCGATTTTATGAGAAGTCAATTCTTTGACATTTCCTGCGAGTGTGCCCTTAAGTGCAACGAATGCTTTTTCAAGTTCATAACCTAATTCATAACCAAGTCCGCGTTGACTATCAGTCGTTATACCTCCGGAGAATTTAATTCCATTTGGAAATTCGACTTCGCCTTTCGTTGCACTTTTTGTTACTTCGGGACTAAATTCACCTGAATATGTAAAACCAAATTTTTCACCAAGCGGATTTGCGGGTGTTTTAAATCCGATACCTATTTTAATTTTATCAAAAGATTCCCAACCCATTGTGAAATTGAGGAGATCGGGAGAATTCTCCATTTCGATCTCGTCTTTATGTTCGATCTCGAAACCGATTCCCCATTCTTCCATCGTTTGCGCGAATGTTACTTGTTTCTCACGTACTTTAGTCCAGTTTGTTTCGGGTGAAGGAGGAGCGACTATATGGAGTGTACGTGGTGTCTGGGCGAAAGAAATGATCGTCGAAAGAGCACAAATGAAGCTGAGAAAAAATTTAGTTCGCAAATTCGGTTTAATGATAAATGAAATAGTTTTCAGCAGCAAAGTTACAACAATGAAAAAGAATAAAAAGTGGAAGGCATCAGAAGGGTCCACCTGTTGCCAGTTCACTGATCCTTAACCTGTTCCCGTTGTGGAGGTAAGGGGAGTCGAACCCCTGACCTCTTGCATGCCATGCAAGCGCTCTAGCCAACTGAGCTATACCCCCAGGTTACAGTTAACAGTTTGAGTTTGAGGACGAGTTAACTGTTTGTTGCCAATTGTTAATTGTTAATTGTATAAAGGAAATTCCTTCATCATTTTATTCACTTTCTTTTTCACATCGACTATTGTTTTCTCTTTATCGATATTCATTAATACTGTATCAATTAATTCAACAATTTGTGTGATGTGTTTTTCCACCAATCCTCTCGTGGTTACTGCAGCAGTCCCGATTCTTATTCCTGAAGTTACAAATGGAGATTTATCATCAAAAGGAACCATGTTTTTATTTAGCGTTATATCTGCTTTCACTAATGCATCTTCGGCTTGTTTTCCTGATAAATCTTTTGATCGTAAATCGATCAGCATACAATGATTATCAGTGCCGCCGGAAATTACATTATATCCTTTCTCCATAAATAATGATGCCATGAGTTTGGCGTTCTTCACCACCTGTACACAGTATTTTAAGTATGGATCACTGAGTGCCTCACCGAATGCAATCGCTTTTGCAGCAATCACATGTTCTAGCGGGCCACCCTGAGTGCCGGGGAATACCGCAGAGTCCATTATTGCAGACATCATTCTCAATTCACCTTTGGGCGTTTTTAATTTCCATGGATTTGGAAAATCATTTCCCATCATAATCATTCCGCCTCTTGGACCTCTCAACGTTTTATGAGTGGTCGTCGTAACTACATGGCAGTGTGGAAGCGGATCATTTAATAAACCTCTCGCGATTAATCCTGCAGGATGCGCAATATCCGCCATCAGAATTGCACCCGCTTTATCAGCTATCTGTCGCATTGTTTTAAAATCCCAATCGCGTGAATAGGCGGATGCACCCGCAATAATCATTTTTGGTTTATCTCTTAATGCGATTTCACGAACCTGACCATAATCGACAGTGCCGGTTTCCTGTTTGACATTATAGTGAATTGCCTGATATAATTTCCCGGAAAAATTTACAGGTGATCCATGTGTGAGATGTCCCCCGTGAGAGAGATTAAGTCCGAGAATTTTATCGCCCGGTTTCAGGCATGCGAGCATCACTGCTGCGTTTGCCTGAGCACCTGAGTGAGGCTGAACATTCACCCATGCCGCATTGAAAAGTTCTTTTGCACGATCAATAGCCAGTTGTTCAATCTGATCTACAACTTCACAACCACCATAATATCTTTTTCCGGGAAGTCCTTCTGCGTATTTATTCGTCAGACAGGTACCCATTGCTTCCATCACCTGGGGACTGACAAAATTTTCGGAAGCGATTAATTCAAGTCCTCTTTGCTGACGTTCTTTTTCTTCTTCAATAAGATTGAAAATTGGAGTATCTCTTTTCATATTAGTTGATTAGTTGATAAGTTGATGAGTTGATAAGTTGATGAGTTGATGAGTTTAGGAAAAATCTA
>JAHEYM010000183.1 GCA_023251595.1 Bacteroidota bacterium | reverse complement strand
GATTTTAATGTAACCATTCAAAATGATAATATCCAGCTTCATCCTTGTGCATATCTTCACAACTATATAGAAGACGATGTTATTCGAAATTCATTCTACCAGAAATACTTGAATGAAGCGCCTGTGTTTCTTAGGAAAGACATGTTGAAATTGAGGAATTTTATTAAAGAATTTGTAAAAACTGGAGACGATGGCGAAATAATGTACCGGATTGACAAAGGAGAAATAAGACCTTCAAAAATGCTTTCAGAGAGTCTCGCTAAAATGATCGAAGGTAATCAAGAATTTATTTTAATCGATGAACAAAAGATTGTTTATGAAACCGCAATGATCTTCGCAAAACAATCTACCTCAAAAAACAAAAACGTACTCATAGTTGAAGGCGGTCCAGGTACAGGAAAATCTGTCGTTGCAATTAATCTTCTTGTGAGTATTACTAATTTAAATAAGGTAGTTCAATATGTTTCAAAGAATGCTGCACCTCGGGCAGTTTATGCAAGTAAATTAACGAGAACATTAACAAGAACTCGGTTCACCAATCTATTCAAAGGCTCAGGGGCATATACCCATACCCCTAAAAATACTTTCGATACATTGGTTGTTGACGAAGCACATCGATTGAACGAAAAGTCTGGCTTATTCTCCAACTTAGGTGTAAATCAAGTGAAAGAAATTATTTCTGCTTCCAAATTTTCTGTTTTCTTTATTGATGAAGATCAGCGAGTTACTATGAAAGACATTGGTAACAAATTAGAAATTAAAAATTGGGCAAAAAAAGAGGGGGCAATGGTGCATGAACTAGAATTGTCATCTCAATTCCGTTGCGCTGGATCTGACGGCTATTTAGCTTGGCTTGATCAGGTGCTACAAATTAAAGAAACTGCAAATACAGAAATAAAGGAATTGGGATATGATTTCAAAATCGTGGATTCACCCAACAAACTACGCGATATCATTTTTGAAAAAAACAATGAAAACAACAAAGCTAGATTAGTTGCAGGTTATTGTTGGGATTGGAAAAGTAAAAACAACAAGAAGGAAAACGATATAATTATTCCTGAATATAATTTTGCCATGAAGTGGAATTTATCAGTCGATGGGAGCTTATGGATTCAGATGCCAAATTCGGTGAATGAGATAGGATGTATTCATACATGTCAAGGTTTGGAATTAGATTATATTGGAGTGATTGTCGGTAATGATTTAGTAGTACGCGATGGAATAGTTTTAGTAGATCCCTCAAGTCGTTCAAAACAAGACCAAAGTATCAAAGGCTACAAATCATTGCTGTTGAAAAAGCCCGACGAGGCAAAAGCTTTGATTCGGTCGATCATAAAAAACACTTATCGAACTCTGATGACCAGAGGGATGAAAGGGTGTTATGTTTATTTTCTTGATAAAGAGACGGAAAAATTTTTTAAAAGCAGGATCAACTCTCGGTAAGAAGAATCCCATCTTTTTGGTTTCCAAAATATTTAGAGGGAACATTACAAATAGATTAGAAAGAATCAAACTGCAAGAAGGTTTTTAATCGTTTCCATAGTAATTTCAGAAAAATTCTCCCATAAACCGGCGAACCGCCAAATTTCCGAAAATTCGTGAAAATTAGTGCAATTCGTGTCACAATTTGCGTCTCATGTCTTGCGTTTAGGGCATCGTTAACCCTTAAAACAAAAGACTATGAACTTCCTTAAGAAATTTAAAAGAAAAATTGACGTTAAACCAACCCCGAAGGTAGAAGCTAGAGTTATCAATGAAATGCCAATGAAAATTCCGGATTTTATTCTGCTAAAATATGTGATTTGGGATAATGCAAAATTGATTCAGGAAATCGGAAAATTGAAAGGGTATATTAAGGAACTAGAGGATGCAAATAAAAAATTGCAAAATCTGAAAACCCTCGAAGAGTTTGAACAAGAAAACAAAATCCTATTAGAATATAAAAAGACGGTCAGAAAAGAAGAGGTTTATGCTGAAATAAAAAGGAATTTGAAAGATACTCAGAATGCGATCGTATCGTACAAAAGAGAAAATGCTGCCCTCATTTCTGAGTTAATGAAGTTCAGGATGCAACAGAGTGCATAAATATTAAAATCTTATTTTTTTAACGCAAAGTTCGCAAAGGTTTAGCGCAAAGAACGCAAAGAAATTATGCGTTTTCCACCATCTCCTGTTTTATCAAATCCGTATCAGGTGTAGAAATATCGGTTAAAGGAACTTTACCTCTGTCGGTGCGCATTACTCTAGAGTAAAGAGATAATTTTTTATCAAACAAAAAACGCAGCCATAATAAAGTCCAGGATTTATGATAGGTTAAACCATCGTACCAAACACCGCCCGTTTTACGGATTTTTGGTAATTTATTCCAGGGAATGGAAGGGAAATCATGATGCTCGTTATGATAACCAACATTAAATGCAACGGCATTCAATGGACCGTAATAACTGAATGTCTCCTGATCATTTTCTGCTGTGAGAAAATGCTCCTGAATCCAACGGGCACCGAGTGGATGGAAGCCGATTGAGAAAAATAAACTCGCGCATAAATATACAAATGATTTAATTCCGAAGAAATATATAATTGCTGCTGAGAATAAAATATTTGCACTCCAGTTCAAAATTATCCAACCATCGACCGGTTTAATTTCTTTTAAACGCATCACTCTTGAGACCTGAAAAAACGGGTAAAATAAAAGCCACATTATTTTTCCGAAAGTAGTATTTCCTATAATTTTTGCTTCCCATTTATTTGGCAAATCGGCATCCAATTCATACACACCCTGAAACGAATGATGTTTAATATGATATCGTTGAAATGAAACCGAAGAAGGCATAATTTGAGGCATATTCGCAAGAATACCAGCCAATAAATTTAATGTCCGGTTTTTAAATAATAAATTATGCGAACATTCGTGAATTAATACAAATGCGGAATGACTTACGAAAGCTCCAAATATATATGCACCGACAAATGTCATCCACCATGGTTGATCTCTGAGAAACCATGCGCTTCCAACCAATAATCCGACTTCCAGAAAAATGGCCAGAATCGTGTAGGGATTACGACCGATTAATTCGCGGATTTCGGGGTGTTCTTTTAATATACTTTTTGTACGGGCGCGGTGCGGCTCCTTTTCGTTTGAGTATATGAAATCGAGAGGTTTTGACATACTACAAAATTACAAAATATTTCGAATGTAAGACGTCGCATGCGACGTCTCTACGCTGCGACATTATACAAAAAGTGCATCGAACACTTCTTCAATCTTCAATACCGGAACGATTTTGATATCATGAGTTCTTTCCTTTCCGATACTTTTCATGTTGTATTTGGAGATGAAAATTTGTTTGAAACCGAGTTTCGCCGCTTCTGCAATACGCTGATCTACACGGGATACGGGACGAATTTCACCAGAAAGCCCGACTTCTGCCGCAAAACAGGTCTTGGAGTGAACTGGTTTATCTTCACCCGAAGAAAGAATCGCGCAAACCACCGCCAGATCGATAGCGGGATCTTCAACTTTAATCCCTCCTGCGATATTCAGAAAAACATCTTTCGCTCCCAACCGGAAACCACAGCGTTTTTCGAGGACAGCCAATAACATACTTAATCGACGAAGATCGAAGCCGGTAGCGGATCTTTGAGGTGTTCCATACACAGCAGAACTCACCAATGCCTGTGTTTCAATCAACATGGGTCGAACTCCTTCCATCATCGCCGCGATTGCAGTGCCGCTCAGCGACTCATCGTGTTCAGAAATCAACACTTCCGACGGATTTGAAACCTCTCTCAAACCTGCGCCCTGCATCTCGTAAATTCCCAGTTCCGCGGTTGAACCGAAACGATTTTTAGAAGCTCTTAGGATTCTATAAACATGATGTCGATCGCCTTCGAATTGCAAAACGGTATCGACCATGTGCTCGAGGACTTTCGGTCCCGCAACGGTACCATCTTTTGTAATGTGACCAACCAAAATAACCGGCACTCCACTTTCTTTGGCATAACGCTGAAACTGAGCGGCACTTTCTCTGATTTGAGAAACACTTCCGGGTGAAGATTCAATCCTGGATGTATTCAGTGTTTGAATTGAATCAATAATAACCAGAGCAGGATTCATTTCGCTGATATGTCGGAAAATATTTTCGGCTGAAGTTTCCGCCAACACGAAAGTTGAAGTTTTTTTCATGCCTAATCGTTCGGCACGCAGTCGGATTTGTTGGCCACTTTCTTCACCCGAAACATATAAAACCTTGCCTTCTTTTAACTGGAGAGCGACTTGCAATAACAATGTTGATTTGCCAATTCCAGGTTCTCCTGCCAACAATATCAATGATCCGGGAACGATTCCACCGCCTAAAACTCTTTCTAATTCTTTATCAGGAATCCGGATTCTTTCCTCGTCGCCAACGGGAATTTCGGAAATGAGTTGAGGAACGGCGATTTTTTCTGCTTTCATTCCTTGCCGCCATGCACCACTGGTTTCGGCAGATTGAATCACCTCTTCAACATACGTATTCCACTCGCTGCACGAAGGGCATTTCCCTATCCAGCGAGCCGACTGAGCACCGCAATTTTGACAAAAAAATGTTGTTTTTACTTTAGCCATGAATAATTATTTGGCAAAAAATTCTCTCTCGTAAACCGCTCCGTTTTCATTCTGATTAACCGCGATAACGAGGAAACCGTCATCAAGTCTTAATACATTCCATTTTCCATTGAAGCGGGAAAGATTGAAATTTTTTATTTCAACGACCGCGTTATCAATTCCGGTTGAGAGTTTATATGTCCCTTTATCAATTGTGTCGTTTGTGATCTTGTCCACTCTGGTAACAATGCCATTTCCAAATGTCCACTCTTCATCAATGTCGGTATTGGCAATTTTAATAAGTTCCCATGATTTTTCAATTCTTTGTGTTAAGTGTTTTTTGGAAAGCAAAAAAGGTTTGTCTCCGCAAGAGCAGAAAAGGAGAAGAAAGAAAGCAGAGAATAAAATTTTCATACAAGGTGCAGGAACAATCCGGTTAGAGAGTCTATAAGATTGTCAGCGTAAAAGTAGGAAAAAGAAAGAGTAATAATTCATTGTCGACGTTCAACGGGTTGACTTAATTTTTTGTTCGATCAGGGTCGAGGAATAATTGGGAACCAGATCGATCGTGATTATTTGCCCTCCTTTTGCCTTCACAATATCATAACCAACGATGTTCGCGGGTTCGTAATCACCGCCCTTCACCAAGACATCGGGTTGAATAATTTTAATCAGTTCATAAGGTGTTTCTTCTTTGAAAATAAAGATGGCTTCAACAAAATGAAGTGCTGCCAACACAGTTGAACGGCAAACCTGATCATTAATTGGTCTGTTCGGGCCCTTCAGATGTCGGACAGATTCATCGCTGTTAATTCCGATAATTAATATATCACCAAGGTCAGCGGCTTTTGATAAATAATCGACATGACCGAGATGCAATAAGTCGAAACAACCGTTCGTGAAAACTATTTTTTTATTTTTAAAACGCCAGAGATGAAGATTTTTTTGGAGTGATGCTTCATCCATTATTCTGGATTTTATCAGATCGGGCATTGTCATTTTGGAATGATTTTTTTTGAAGTAAAAATAAATATTGTTGAAATACTTCCCAATAATAATACAAGAACAGTTTGAGAGGTATGAATAATTGTTGCAAGAACCAAACCATCACTTTCAGAAATTCCAAAAAGTGTTAATCCTTTTGAGACGAGGATATGATACGCACCGAACCCGCCCTGAACAGGCGCCGTCATTCCGAGTCCGCCTACTGTAAGCGTGAAAATTCCGGCTTCTATACCAAGCCCTGATGTTGCATCGATTGAGAAGAAGCATGAATATGCAACAGCAAAATACATAAACCAAATAAATATAGTATGCAATAAAAAAAGCCAGGTATTTTTCATTTTTAAAACGGAACGGAGTCCTTCACCCATTCCATTCAATAGATTAAATATTTTAATAACCAATTTTGATCCTGATTTTTTTCCTGATTTCAGAAAGAGATATAAAAAAAGTAGTCCGAAAAAAGGTGCAACGATTAATAATATAAAATAATACGATTGCAAAACCATGATGAGACTGTTATGTGCAGGATACATTCCATGACTGAAAACCTGCATTAATAATTCGCGAAGCCTTGCCAGTTGCATGATTGCGACAACTATAATTAAAATCGCGAGGGTCAGAACATCGATGATCCGTTCCACGATCACAGTTCCCAATAATCTTTCAAATGGAATTTTTTCAGTACGGCTTAATGCACCGCAACGCGAAACTTCACCCATACGCGGTATCGCAAGATTTGCAAAATAACCGAAAAGGAGTGCCCAAAAAGTATTAAAAAGACGGGGTTTAAATCCGAGCGGCACGATGAGCATATTCCATCGCATTGCCCGGCTGGTATATGCAAACATAGAAAATATGAGGGAGAGAATTACCCAGGAATATCTTGCATTTAGAATATCATTCATCATTTTCGCGAGATCCTTTCCTGCGAAAGCAAGATACATAAGTCCTGCGCCGATGAGAAGCAAAACAATAAACTGAATTATTTTATAACCCTTTTTTTTCATACCTCCATGTTGTCAATCAATCTGACATTCCCAATTTTGGCTGCAATAAAAGCGCGGGCTGAAATACCCGGAGTCCACTCAGTAACGGGTCGAAGTGTTTCAGTTTCTGCAATTTCAAAATACTCGCAACGGATCGCAGGATTATAATTTATTTTCTGAATTGCATGATGAGTAATTTCTGCCGGAGTCAACGAATGCCAAACAGATTGTGCCCAAAATAAAGTTTGTGAAATAATTTCTGCAATTTTTCTTTGCTCCGGTGAAAGCAGTTTATTTCTGGAACTCATTGCTAGTCCAGAGGGTTCGCGCAGTGTCGGACATCCGATCACTTTAATATTAGAATTCATCAATCTGACCAACTCTTTTATTATAGTTAATTGTTGAAAATCCTTTTCACCAAAATATGATATTTCGGGCTTCACAATTTCGAAGAGTTTTTGAACAATCATTCCAACACCTTTGAAATGTCCGGGACGGTGGACGCCTTCCATTGTTCTTTCTAAAAAACCAAAATCATAGCGGAAGTCAGGTTCAGTGGGGTACATCTCTTCCTTTGTTGGCATAAAGAGCAGGTCAACGCCGGCTTTTTCAAGGAGATATTGATCTTCTTCGGGTGTTTTGGGGTATTTTTTGAAATCTTAGGCGTCATTAAACTGAGTTGGGTTGACAAAAATACTGCAAACAGTGAGATCCGTCTCAGTCTTACACCGTCTAATCAGCGACAAATGCCCCTCATGCAGGGCACCCATTGTTGGCACGAAGCCGATCGTTTTCGACATCTTTTTGTTGAACTCAACCCAATCGGTTGCTTCCTTCCCTGAAAAAACACTTCTCATTTTCTAAGTTTCTATCGGCAACAAAAGTAGAAGAAATAGAGAAGTAAAGTTTTTTATACCTTTATCGACTGTAA
>JAHEYM010000524.1 GCA_023251595.1 Bacteroidota bacterium | reverse complement strand
GGAAGAACCGGTTTGTATAAAATACTTACACAAACCACGAACGGGTTTATTGTGGAGTCTATGTCCGATCACACACGTTCGCCTGTCACCGCAGCGGATCGTGTGAATGCGCTCGATACAATCACGGTTTATACTCATGATGGCGACATGCCATTGACGGATATTTTTATCAAGATAAGAGAGACGGTTGGTGACATGGATCTGAATCCGAAAATGGATCCTAAAGAAATGCGGAGTTATTTCAAAACATTTCTTCCTGATTACGATCAAGAAAGAGTGTATGCTTCAGACATCAAAAAGATTTTTACGTGGTATAATTTGCTGAAGGCCCTCATCCCCTCTCCTGCGCTAAGCTTCGGCGAGCAAGGCGACCCTTCTCTACCAAATCCAACCTCCCCAAATGCGGAAGAGATAGTTGAAGGGAGAAGCGAATAATGGATAAAGAGATGACCAATACAGGAACACTTACCCCATCCAGAAAGCCGCGCACATTTTTGCCGGACAGTTTTGTCATTGAAAATTGGGTACAGTTGAAACCATATTTCGATGAACTATCCGGAAGAAAAATCGGCAGTACTGAAGATCTCCGTCACTGGCTCTCCGATCTGAGTGAGTTGGAATCTGTGTTACAGGAAGATATAGGTTGGAGATATATACATATGAGTTGCGATACCAATAATCAACAATATTTAGATTCTTACAATTATTATATATCCGAAATAGAACCACACATCGCACCGTATGACAACCATCTTAAAATTAAGTTGCTCGAAAATCCTTTTCTGAATTCATTGAATGATAAGCGATTAAGTATATATATACGTTCCATTAAAAAACAGGTAGAGATTTTTCGCGAGGAAAATATTCCTCTCTATACCGAACTTCAGACCAAAGAACAGCTCTATGGAATTATCACCGGTAATATGATGGTGGAAGTGAACGGAGAGGAACTCACACTTCAACAAGCGAGCAACATTCTTAAAAATCCGGATCGCGAATTAAGAAAAGAAATCTTCTTTAAAATACAAGCGGTGCGTGGTGCTTCACGCGAAGAACTAGATCGTTTATATACAGAGTTGGTTGTTTTGCGTCATCGTGTTGCGTTGAATTCCGGTTTTGAAAATTATCGCGATTATATGTTTGCAAGTTTGGGAAGATTTGATTACACCGTGGAGGATTGTTTTGCATTTCATCAATCCATATTGGAAGAAATCGTCCCTTTAAGTGAATCGATTGATTTCAAACGTAAAAAAGCATTGGGTTATGATCCATTAAAACCATGGGATCTTGAAGTTGAGACAAGTGGAAAACCTGCACTCAAACCTTTCGAAAATACTGAAGCGCTTGTACGGGATACTATCGCATGTTTTGCAGAAATCCATCCGGAACTTGGCAATTGCATGCGTATTATGCAAAATCTGAAACACCTTGATCTCGATTCAAGAAAAGGAAAATCGCCGGGAGGATTTAATTACCCATTACCCGAGATCGGTGTTCCTTTCGTCTTCATGAACGCAACAAATTCTCATCGCGATCTGGTGACAATGGTGCATGAGGGCGGACATGCTGTGCATTCGCTCCTTACCCGCGATCTGGAATTAAATGCTTATAAAAGTACACCCTCCGAAATTGCAGAATTGGCTTCTATGTCGATGGAATTAATTTCGATGGAGCACTGGCAATTCTTTTTCAAAAATGAGGATGATTACCGTCGTGCAAAAATCCATCAGTTGGAAAAAGTCATCTCTACCCTCCCCTGGATCGCTGTCATTGACCGTTTTCAGCATTGGGTATATACACATCCGGCACACACCGTTACAGAGAGAACAGAAAATTGGCTAAAAATATGCAAACCATTTTTAGGGAATGCGGTGGATTTCGAGAGTGACGGAAATTATCTCGAATATTCATGGCAAAAACAATTACATCTTTATCAGGTTCCGTTTTATTATATAGAATATGGAATGGCACAATTAGGTGCGATAGCTGTTTGGAGCAATTATAAACAA
>JAHEYM010000182.1 GCA_023251595.1 Bacteroidota bacterium | reverse complement strand
TTTTAGTAACTGAACCGCTTTCGTAATTTTTGAATCCGGATTTTTAATCGCCTGAGATTCATCCAAAATAACATAATGAAAATCTGTCCCGGAAAACATTTCAATATCGGAACGGGCAGTTCCATATGTTGTAAGAATAATATCCTTTGTTGAAAATTGTCTATTGGTCGAAGCACGTTTCGATCCATGATGAATGAGATAAGTAAGACCCGGACAAAACTTGGAAATTTCATTCTCCCAATTAAAAATTAACGAATTCGGACAAATAATCAAATGTGTTGAGTGAATATTTTTATTAATATTCGTGCTTTTTATGTGTTGAATTAATGTGAGTGCCTGCAGCGTTTTTCCCAATCCCATATCATCGGCAAGACAACCACCCCAACCAAATTCATTCAGAAAATTAAACCAGTTAAATCCGGCTTTTTGATATGGACGAAGTGTAGCTCTGATTTCTTCAGGAATTTCTTTTTCGTCGATGCGATCAAAATTCCGCATCTTTTCTTTTTTCTCATTTAATTCCCGTAATATTTTCTCATCATCAATCTGATCATGCAATTCATCAATAAGCGACATGTGGAGTTTCGAAATTTTTACCGATGATTTTTCTTCCGAACCCATTCGGAAAATCATATAATATTTTTTTATCCACTCTTCCGGTAAAATACCAAAGCTGCCGTCACTCAGCATAACAAAATTAGATTTTTTGATAATTGCGCGTTTAATTTCTTTTAGTGGAACAGATTGTTCACCAAATGAAACTTCCATCTGCACATCAAACCAGTCGATGCCGGAACCCACGCGCACCTTCATTTTCGGCTTGTTCGGGTTATAGCGAAATCTTTTCAGTTCCTTATAACCGAAAACTTCAGCCCCTTTTTCATTTAATTTTTCATACAAATTAAAAAACCATCGGTTTGCCAAAGCCTGTTCGAACGATATATAAAAATTACCATCGCTTTGCGTGGCGAAATCGGGGTGAAGTGTTTGTATAAATGAAATGAATTCTTTTTCTTTTTCCTGATTACGCTGCACAAGATGAAACTGACCATCTTTTTCACTCATAAATTCAGTCGCCTCAGAATATTCGAGCAGCTGATCATTATATTTGAAAGCAGGAATAACCAATAAAAACTGATCGTGAAGTTCTTTCAGAAATACCGCCGGTCTTGGCTCAGGCGCCTCTTTTCCACCAATAAGATCTTCGGGAATATCGACATGATATTTTGAAGCAAGAGGAAGAACAAACGAATTCATGAATCCTTTGAAATCCGATTTGTGAACTTTCACAGATCCCGTCTTTGCGAAATGACGCAGAATTAATGAATCTTCAGGACTTCTGATTAAGTGAATATAATTGTCATATATTAGAAACAGGTCAGACATTATTTTAAAGGGACCTTCCGCAAGTTCTGCGCCCTCAATCTGCATCAGTAGCCGGACTTCAGCAAATACTGTATGTAATTCAAGACGAAAAGAAGGGATGGCTTTCGCGGGAGAAATTCTGATCTTGTTTATATTCGTCGCCATGGCTTTTACACCATCTTCGAATATATAAGAATGATCAAATAAAACAAGTTCATCAAATATACGCGACAAATGACCATGCAGATAAGCACGCATAAATCCAAATTGTTCGTCGGTAAATCTGAAGTTCCGGAATTCCTGATTCTCCAGAATATTAGGCGGATCTGTATTTGAAACTGCCTTTATAAATCGTATAAGCTGTGCTTCCGTAATCTGTTGCATGAGTTGAAGTGCAACGGTCATGTGCTCATCGATCATCACATCTTTCGGTGGATCGTCGTAGCTGAATGACTCGAGTCCTCCTGCAAAACCGATTCTTGATTTATTAATTCTGCCTCTTACCGGTGTGATAGTGAAAAATGGAAAATACGGAATGGTGAAATCGAAAATTAACCCAACCACATAATTTTTACGAAAGGCATTGTCCTGAATAAAAAATGCGTGTTGTTGTCCAACAGCCCCTAATTTCAAAATTTCCATCGAACTCCACGTGTTATATTTCGAGAGTTTTTGCACGGATGGATCTTTTGGTTTTAAGACAAGTTGCATCTTGTCGTCGAAGGTAAATTCGAACAACTCATCGATTGGATCTTTCAAACTAAAACCATATTCGGCCAATAATCTTTTTTTCTCTGTCGACCAATCCCGCAGCAGATCAAGATATCTTGTACCAAAACGTTGCGCTACAAAAAGGAAAACTGCATAACGATGTTCGCAGATTGCATAGGTCCGGTTATCGCAATCACAACTGCTGCTGATCGTTCCTTTTTCATTTTTTCTGATCATGACCTTATGCGGACTCAGGCGATGAAAGACCTGCGCATATACTGTTTTTTCTTCCGTGCTTTTAATCCTGACCCTGTCGAGATTTACGAGGTCAGTTCCCACGCGGGCGTTATCACGACCCGCGAGATTCCTGATAAAATCGAGATCAATATTTTCTATATATAGTTCCCGTTCTACCGGATTATCATTCTGTTTTAATTTATCTGCCGCCGATTGTCTTGGGATGTTTTTCTGAAGAGAAATATCAAATATTACGTTTTCTGCGAGGAAGAAAAACGCTGCAACCTGATGTTTACAAACGGTACGATATTCATCCGGACAATCACATTCACCACGAATCAGAACCGGATCACTATAATGCAGAACACGAACATTATATTTTTTTGTCTGACTCTCGCTTTCTACCCTCAACATTGCGCTGTGATCTGAAAGATTATGTTCCACAAGCTCAACTCTTTTTTCTCTCAAAAGCCGCTTCCCACGGCTGATGATAGCCGCTTCCGTTTCATTGTGGATATACTCCCAGATGATCGCTTTAAGTTTTGAAGAATAGGAAGGAGACATACTTGGATAAATTATATAATTATATTATTTCACTTGGACATCGGAAATTGGGCGTGGGATATTGCTTGTCCTGAGCGTTGTCGAAGGGGACATTTCTTTTGCAATTTCATCCAGGATTTTCTCGGTTGCCCCCGCTCCTTTTTCAACATATCTTTTACAAATTGAAGATGCATTCTCATATTTTAGAGGTTGATCTATGAGCATATCTATATAGTTTTTCAATCCAACAGATTCTTTAATACTAAATGCTCCTTCATTTTCAACCAAATCAACCGCTTCACTAAATTTACGGTAACGCGGACCGAAAATTACCGGAACACCAAAAGCAGCAGGTTCCAGAATATTATGAATTCCTTTCCCAAAGCCACCGCCCATAAATGCGATACGGGCATTTTTGTACAACGAGGAAAGCATTCCTATATTGTCAATTAAAAGAACCCTCACAGATCCGATATTTCCTTCATGCGCCTGACTGAGCCGAAGAGCAGAAGCACCGGTTATTTTCTCTAATTTTTCTTCAAGAGAATGAATACGGTGCTCATGAACCTCATGCGGTGCGATAATCCATTTCACAGTGGGTCTGCTCGCAGAATATTCCTCAATTAATGGAAATATGATGGATTCATCCTCGGCCCATGTACTTCCGGCAAGGATGACCACGGCGTTTAAGCAAAATAAATCTGTCAATGAATTTGTCTGTGGTGTTTTGGAAATTTCATTCACCCTGTCAAACCGGGTATCGCCCGTCACAGAGACCTGCATTACATTTGAATCATAAAGAAGTTTTTTCGAATCTTCGTTCTGAACAAATATATATGTAGCTCTTTTCAACATCGAAAGATAAAGAGACCCGAACCATCTGAAAAACAATTGTCCCGGACGAAATCTTGCTGAAACAATAAAATATGGAATTTGTTTTTTATATAATTCATGCATAAAATGATACCAGAATTCATACTTCACAAAAATTGCAAAACGTGGTTGAACAATCCGAATGAATTTCGCGGCATGACGGTGTGAATCGGCAGGAAGATAACAAACAAAATCAGCACCCGGATAGTCTTTCCGAACAGAATATCCTGAGGGTGAAAAAAAGGTTAATAATATTTTATATTGCGGGAATTTTTTTTTCAATCCCTCTATGACCGGTCTCCCTTGTTCAAATTCACCCAACGAAGCGCAATGTATCCAGATCCACTCCCCTTTTCCACCGACATTTTTCTGAATAGAACTGAAAAGTTTTTTTCTCGCATCTATCCATTGTTTTGCTTTTCTGTTAAATGGCGATGCAAGCGCAATCAACAAAAAATAAATACGTGTAATTAAATCATATAAAAACACCATAAGTTGCCGGATTAATGATAATAAAATGGATCAGGCATTTTCTTATATAATGGTAAAATCCAACCTCCTTTTATCCCTAAAAGTATGTCGGTTCGGTGCGTCGGATCATTACTTCTCGTGTCGAAATTATAAGATCTTCTATTCATCGTAAATCCGACATTTAATTGTCCGCCAATCCAGAAATTAATAAGTTTTCTGTTTCCGAGATAAACATAGCCCAGGAATGTCGATATTTCGGGACCATTTGTCAATCGATCGTATCCTTTTTTATAATCACCATCAAGTTGGGGCACCACGTTATTCGGATCTTCGATCCTTATCCTATGCTGTAAAAAACCCGGTCCTGCACGAAACAGAATACCGGAATTTTTATTCGGACCAAATAGCGGAAAAATTTTTCCAATGGTCAGATCAATACTGAAACCACGCTCGTATAATCTGATATCAGCGTACTCGCCATTAGTACCAATGATATAACCCGCTGAAGTTTTCAGGTGATCGAGCATTGAAGTTTCTTTAGGTTGAGGTCCGAATATAAACTCCCCTCCCAGACCCAAAATCCAGTTTGCACCGGTCTTATAAGAAAAGCTGATCCCGATATTTGAATTGGCATTGAATCGGTCGGCCATATCACCGCCGGGTGATTGAAAGATGTATGATACAGCGATAAGCGGCGTGGCTACAATCGAGTCCCTGACAGAGGTTTGAGCCGTGCTGTGCCCTATGTATATGATTGTAGAAAGGACGAACAGACACATGACAATATGGTGTCTGAATGCACAGAAACCCCGTAATGAGGGTACAAAAAGGAAGAATGACATTCGGATTTGGTTAATCGGCAAATATAGAGATATAATTTGACTAACTTTGCGGAAACTTTATTAAGTGTATGAATATTACCGTTGTTGGAACCGGTTATGTAGGTTTGGTTACCGGTACTTGTTTCGCCGAAATGGGAAACCACGTTACCTGCGTCGATATTGATCTGGGAAAAGTTGATAAACTGAGGAAAGGAATTGTTCCTATTTATGAACCTCATCTTGATGTCCTTTTCGAAAGAAATGTCGAGCAGGGAAGATTGATTTTCACAACTCAACTTGAAAAGGCAGTAAATGATGCTGCGATTATTTTCTTAGCGCTTCCAACGCCTCCTGGAGAAGATGGAAGTGCCGATCTTCGATACGTGCTGGGCGTTGCAAAACAATTAGGTGCATTAATTAAAGAATATAAAATAATTATAAATAAAAGTACGGTCCCGGTCGGGACTGCCGAATTGGTAAGAAATGCGATTGCAGAAAATTGCACTTCCGAATTTAGTGTCATTTCCAATCCTGAATTTCTTCGGGAAGGTTTTGCAGTAGATGATTTTATGAAACCCGACAGAGTCGTAATTGGCAGTTCTTCTGAACGTGCTAATAAAGTGATGAATGAACTTTATGCTCCTTTTGTTCGACAGGGAAATCCAATATTTTTTATGGATGAAAGATCCGCCGAATTAACGAAATATGCTGCGAATGCTTTTCTTGCAACAAAAATTACTTTCATGAATGAAATTGCCAATCTTTGTGAGAAGACCGGCGCAGATGTAGATCAGATCAGACGTGGCATTGGTGCTGATGAAAGAATTGGCAAACGTTTTCTCTTTGCCGGAATTGGTTATGGTGGAAGTTGTTTTCCTAAAGACGTTCAGGCATTACAGAGAACAGCGAGCGATTATAAATATGATTTCAGAATTTTGAAATCTGTTATGTCGGCTAATGATGATCAGAAAAATGTTCTTTTTTATAAATTAAAAGAATATTTCAAAGGTGAATTATCCGGGAAAAAAATAGCGGTCTGGGGCCTCGCATTTAAACCCGATACCGATGATATTCGTGAAGCACCTGCGCTACATATTATTTCCTCTTTATTAAATGCGGATGCAAAAGTTTCTGCTTTTGATCCTGAAGCAATGGTGAATGTAAAAAATATTTTGGGTGAAAAGATTGAATACGGAAAAGATCAGTATTCAATTCTCAAAGATGCAGATGCACTCGTAATTGCTACTGAATGGTCACTTTTCCGTACACCGGAATTTGAAAAAATTGCCGGCTATATGAAAAATAAGGTTATATTTGACGGAAGAAATTTATATTCACTTCAACAAATGGCGGAATTAGGTTTTTATTATAATTCAATCGGGAGAAAAATAATTAATAATGAATAAGAAACGTATTCTCATTACCGGAGCAGCGGGATTTCTCGGTTCTCACCTCTGTGACCGATTTATTAAAGAAGGATATCATGTAACCGGAATGGATAATCTCATTACGGGATCAATGAAGAATATTGAACATTTATTCCCGCTCAGTAATTTCGATTTTTATCATCACGACGTATCCCGTTTTGTGCATGTCGGCGGACCTCTCGATTATATATTGCATTTCGCTTCCCCCGCAAGTCCGATCGATTATCTGCAAAAACCAATTCAAACATTAAAAGTAAGTTCGCTCGGCACACATAATTTGTTGGGATTGGCACTTGCGAAAAATGCAAGAATGTTAATCGCGAGTACTTCTGAAGTTTATGGCGATCCAAATGTTCATCCGCAAAATGAAGATTATTGGGGAAATGTAAATCCAGTGGGGCCGCGCGGTGTATATGATGAAGCAAAACGTTTTCAGGAAGCTTTGACGATGGCATATCACAATGTACATGGTCTCGAAACCCGCATCGTGAGAATATTTAATACGTATGGTCCAAGAATGCGATTAAATGATGGAAGAGCATTGCCCGCATTTATGAGCCAATCGTTACGCGGCGAAAATATTACTATTTTCGGCGATGGTTCTCAGACACGTTCTTTTTGTTATGTAGATGATCTTATTGAAGGAATTTACCGGTTATTAATGAGTGATTATTATATGCCGGTAAATATTGGGAATCCCGATGAAATTTCTATCCGTGAATTTGCAGAAGAAATAGTAAAACTTTCGGGTGTCGATTCAAAAATAATATATATGCCTCTCCCTGTTGACGATCCGAAACAAAGACAACCTGACATAACCCGTGCTAAAGCTATTCTGAACTGGGAACCAAAAGTTTCAAGAAAAGAAGGATTGAAAATTACATTTGATTACTTCAAGAAATTGCCGGAATTCAGTGAAAGGTTGATAGGTTGATAGGTTGAAAAGATAATTGATGAAGATTTTAGTTACGGGCGGTCTTGGATATATCGGTTCTCATACCGTTGTTGCGTTACAACAATCCGGCTTTGAGGTTTTAATTATTGATGATTTGAGTAATTCTTACATTTCTGTTCTGGACAGAATAACTGAAATCACCGGAATTACCCCTTCATTTTCCGAATTTAATCTTTGTGAA
>JAHEYM010000523.1 GCA_023251595.1 Bacteroidota bacterium | reverse complement strand
CCCCTTTCGTATGTGTGTTTTTCCCTGATATCTGAATATACTGTATAAAGATTTGTATACTGTATTTTCCAGACATGCGTTGTGATTTTCAGAAAAGGATAGTTGAACGCATTATCGGACAATAATAAAGATCTGTACCCGTCGCCAATAAAATTTTTGCCCGATCCAAACTGAAAATTAAAAAACTTCGAGGGTGAATATGAAATATATCCATCAGCCATTCCGTAATCGAAGCCGGAGTGAAATAATTTGGGTTTTCCCTGACCCGGAACAACACTATTTATTCTGGCGAAAGTATCTATATAGGAAGGAAGAATCGATTGCGTTTCATAGAAGTCGGTACTGAAAGAGAATTTATCTCCAATATTTCCAAATAACCATGCCCCACGTGTATTAATTAAAGTTGTTTTATTAGAATTAATATCGCTTATTCCACTTCTCTCAAAACCTGCACCGCCCTCAAATAACGGGTCAATAAAGATTTGATATTTAGAAGAGTCAACAACTAATAAATGCTCGTGGAACAGTTTACGTTTCAACCAAGACCCTGTAGTTTTGTTTTTAATCTCGAAAACAATATCGGAAGAATCGCGATTAATTGAAGCATTTATTTCATCCACCCGATACGGTTTCATACCGGTATGGAAAGGACAATCCACTTTATTCAGATATCGTAAATACTCCCTTTCTATCTCGTTATTTAAAGGAAGATAAAGGTGTTGAGAAAAAGTTTTTATAGTTGAACTAAGAAAGCCCGCCACGAAGACACATACCAACAAAGAATCACGGAGAACTCTTCGGGTACCGCAATATTTAAGAAGTGTCGGGTTCAAAATTATTTTGTGGTTTCGTGTTGCAACTTAATTTTTTTTGATTTTAAATTCTCGGGGCGCGTTGCATAAATTCTTTCAATAATTTCTACGACCTTCAAACCCTCCAGGGCATTTGTAGTAATCATTGAACGACCAAGAAGTGTATCAACTACATTTTCTATAATATATATATGATTAGCCGCACTTCCTTTATAGTGCCCATAATCGTTTGCAGCATTTGTTGGTGCAAGCTCCGGCATCCGGTAATCCTTTATATGACAATACTCCACCTTATCCATATATTGACCGCCGACCTTTACAGATCCGTTGCTCCCTACAATAGTGATACTGCTTTCGAGATTCGCATCATATACAGAAGTCGAATAATTAAAACATCCCATTCCTCCATTCACAAAATTAAAATGGATGAAACCTGAATCCTCAAAGTCTGTTGTTTCGCTATGAGTGAAATCATGAAAATTACTACGAATATCCTGAATATCTCCGAATAACCAATACATGATATCGATAAAATGCGAAAACTGTGTAAAGAGCGTTCCACCATCAAGTTCACTTGTTCCTTTCCAACTTTCTTTTTTATAATAACGTTCATCGCGGTTCCAGTAGCAATTTACCTGTACCATAAATATTTTCCCAAGTAATTGTTCCGTAATTAAATGCTTTAACCATTGTGAAGGCGGACTATATCGGTTTTGCATCACACAAAAAACATGTCGTGAAGCCTGCAACGACTTAAATATAACCTCTTCACATGCAGCCTTGGCGAGCCCCATAGGTTTCTCGACGACAACATGACATCTGTTTTCCAAAGCTTTTATTGCTTGTGAAGCATGCAATCCATTCGGCGTACATATACATACGACATCAATCAGAATTCCTGATTCCAATAAGTCGTCCATGCTATTGAAAAAGGGGACGTCATATAATTGTTTGGCAAAGACCGATTGCTTTGAATCTGTATCCGTAACAGCTACCAGCACAGCTTCTTTGTTTCTCTCAATCATTTCAGCATGTCGCTTTCCGATATGACCAAATCCAACGATGGCAAATTTTACAGGTTTTTCCATGCTCAATATCTTATTTTACAAGTTGATTCAGAATAATTAAAATCCGAAATTCAATCCGATTTTCGCAACACTTTTTTTGCCTATGAGTGGATCCGGGGTATAAATACTTGCATATTCTCCCGTCGTATTCGTGTGTTGAAATTCAA
>JAHEYM010000522.1 GCA_023251595.1 Bacteroidota bacterium | reverse complement strand
TGAAAACGAATCCGAAAAGCCTATTATAACCAGGTAATTTACGGAAATGCTTTTTAAAACAACACCTGCTTATTTTCCAGTGACTCCAATGGGGAAAGGAGTCATGATTAAAGCAGGTGTTCTTTTTATTTTACAAATAAAAAATTACCAACATACTAAAAATAAATAAAAAATGGGAGACCTACTTTATACCATAGCAGTTATTCTGATAATACTGTGGGCAATTGGATTTTTAGCCTACAATCTCGGCGGACTTATTCATATTCTTCTGGTCATAGCTGTGATCGCTATAATTCTGCGTCTGATAAAAGGACAAAAGATCGTGTAATAAATTAATTGATGAGCGTTTGAATTAAACCCTGTTACACCTGCATTTTTTCTGTGATCTCTGGTTGGGAAGGGAGATATACTTAATGCAGGTGTTTATTTTTTATGCTGAGTTATCGCATTGAAAATAAAATCAAATCATGCAATTCAAAATGAAAGTCGTGTAATAGTTTCGCGTTTGCTCTTAAATAACTTTGTTATTAAAGTTTAGGGTTCATAAATATTTAAAATTTAATTATAATGGGAAATCTGCTCTACGTGATCGCTGTAATTTTGGTAATTGGCTGGGCGATAGGATTTTTCGCCTACGGTGCGGACGACGGGTTGATCCACATCCTCCTCGTTATTGCGATCATCGCCATCCTCATCAGAGTTATTCAGGGAAGAAGACCAATCTGATATGAAACACATAAATACATTGCTTTTTTTTCTTTTAATTTTCTCACACATTCAGGGACAGAATGTACCACCTCAGGATATTAAGAAGGTTGCCCCCAATGATACAATTGTGCCATGGAAGGGTCCCCCGGAAGATCAATTGAAGGAGATAAAAAAAGTGAAAATAGAAAAGCTCTCTGATTCAACAGGCAACGAACCGAAGAAGACTATATTGGTAGACACAACCAAACAAAACAAATACGGTGATTTACTCAATGACGACACCGCATACAATAAAAAATATCCGTTGTGGATTCCATTGACTATGGTGGTGGGTACAAATATAATAGTATGGTCGCTCGACAGGTATCTGATCAACGCCCCTTATTCGCATATAGGTCTCGAGACATGGCAATATAATATACGGAAAGGATGGGAGTGGGATGATGACAGATTTGGAATCAATTTTATCGGGCACCCCTATTCAGGATCAATGCTGTTTAATACTGGCAGGGCAAATGGATATAATTATCTTGAATCCGGAGCATTTGCAGTCACGGGGAGTTTGATGTGGGAATATTTTGGTGAAAATACCCGACCGTCGTATAACGATATAATTACGACACCCGTCAATGGAGCATTCCTCGGTGAAATGTTCTACCGTCTCAGTTCAAATGTTCTTGACGACCGGACAAGAGGCGCGGAAAGAGTTTTTCGTGAAATATTAGCGGGAATAATTGATCCGAAGAGGGGACTTAACCGACTCCTGCAGGGAAAAACATTCAGAACCACCAACAAAGAAATATATCAGAAAGAACCATTAAATGTCACCCTATATGGTGGGTTGCATAAAATTAATTATGAACCAGGATCAGTTTTGGGAAGTGGAAGCGGGAACATTATGTTCAATCTTAAATTCGATTATGGAAATCCATTTGAACTTCGTTTACGGAAACCATTCGACTTCTTCAAATTCAGGATGGAGATGGATTTCGGTGTCGGAAGAAAAATACTCAGTGACGTAAATGGTTATGGAATTTTATTCGGTCAAAATTATAATTATCCTAAACATTCGATTCTTGTCGGTGGATTTCAATACTACGACTATTGGGATAATAAATCTTTCGAGTTGGGAGCGATCGCTTTCGGTGGAGGAGTATTTTCCAAATTACCGGTGAGTAAGACATCAATTCTTTATACCAATGCCAGTATAGGATTGGTTCCGTTTGCAGGAAACAGTACCAGAAATGGTCCGGACACAACACAGGTAAGAGATTATGATTTTGGAAACGGGGCGGAAGGGAAATTTGAAAGTACTCTAAATATTGATAAATATGCCACTGCAC
>JAHEYM010000521.1 GCA_023251595.1 Bacteroidota bacterium | reverse complement strand
ACTCAGAGTCCCAAGTGGAAGAATTCCAGCAAGTACGGGATCATCTTTATGCACCGGCTGCAAACATATAAAAATGTTTGCAAAACATTAGGATATTAACGGTATAACTCTCGAGAGGGGACAAAGGGGTGTGTCACCCTGCAAAATAAAGATCTTCAGTAGTGATAATTCTGTTTTCACAAAGCAGAGCGGCTCTTTCGATGACGGATTTTAATTCACGTATGTTTCCGGGCCAGGTGTGGTTTTGAATTTTGTGCATCACATCTCTTTCAATTTCGATATCACCCAAATGATTTTGTTCGGTATATCTTTTTAGAAAATGCTTTGTAAGCAATAACACGTCGTCGCCCCGCTCACGTAATGGTGGTAAATGAATTAATATTCCCTGTAAACGATAAAATAAATCCTCTCTGAATTTGCCGGCTTTTACTTCTGCAAAAAGATCTTTATTGGTCGCAGCAACAATTCTGACATCGAGTTTAATTGTTTTATTTCCCCCCACTCTCACAATTTCACTTTCCTGCATCACTCGTAAAAGTTTCGCCTGAAGCTGTGGTTCCATTTCACCAATTTCATCCAAAAAAATAGTGCCGCCATCCGCTTCTTCAAATTTTCCTATACGACGATCGTAGGCACCCGTGAATGCACCCTTCTCGTGACCGAATAATTCACTCTCGGTTAAATCGGGAGAAATTGCAGCCATATTCACTTCAACAAACGGTTTTTTCTTTCGGGCTGAATTATAATGAACAGCATTTGCAACCGACTCTTTTCCAGTTCCACTTTCACCCGTAACAAGAACCAGAATATTACTGTTCTCCGATTTCTGAATAAGTCGCAAAACTTTTAATAATGCAGCACTGTTTCCGATTATATTCGAATATTTATTCCGATCAATAATTTGCGCCTGCAATTTCTCAACTTGCCGGCTTAATTGAATTCCTGAAATTAAATTCTTGACAGAATTAGTTAATTCAACAAAAGCATTCACACCTTTAATTATATAATCGTCAGCTCCGTTTTTATATGCATTTACGGTGACCTCCACTTCCGTTTGTCCCGACATCATCACCACTTTAATAAACTGATTGAAGTTTTTCACTTTTTTTAAAATATCAAGACCGTTTGTTGAATTCGAACCATCGAGGTTATAATCGAGGGTAACCACGTCGGGATTCTCATGAATCTGAGCAAGAAAATCTTCGGCGCACGAAAAAGTGGTGACGTTCACCTGATCCAACTGATCCAAAGAGCGTTTGATGATCATCGAAGTAGTGACATCATCATCCACCACAAAAATTTTTATTGCTGCATTATCTGACATAAGTACCGGTTTTTATTTTGTAGAGACGTTGTATACAACGTCTTTACAGAACGCCAAAAATAAGAAACATATACCTGTTCAAAAATTTTGATAACATTTCAACTGCCGCGAACGGAAATTTACTACATTTACAATCCCTCATTTTTTCAGTTTCACCCTGCTAAAACGCTGATCATGCCTGAATATACGCATCTTCATGTGCACACACAATACTCACTGCTCGACGGAGCGGCATCTGTTGAGAATCTTTTGGAAACTGTTAAAAAGAACGGCATGAAATCGTTGGCGGTTACGGATCATGGTAACATGTTCGCGATTCCGCAATTCGTTTTTGCAGCTAAGAAAAAGGAAATTACGCCAATTATCGGTTGTGAATTTTATCTTGCCCGCGGAGCCCGCTCCGATAAATCGAAAAGAGAAGAAGCCGATGAAAAAAATATTTTTCACCAATTACTACTCGCGAAAAATAAAACGGGTTATAAGAACCTTTCTAAACTTTCGTCTCTCTCCTATATCGAAGGCTATTACTATAAACCCAGAATTGATAAGGAGCTGCTGACCCAATATCACGAGGGACTTATTGCCACTACTTGTTGTTTGGCAAGTGAAATTAATCAGACTATTTTACACCGGGGTGAAGCGGAAGCAGAGAAACTTTTTCAGTGGTGGCTCGATTTGTTTGGTGAAGATTATTATATCGAATTACAACGTCATGGGATTCCTGAGCAGAATCAATGCAATGAAG
>JAHEYM010000181.1 GCA_023251595.1 Bacteroidota bacterium | reverse complement strand
GCTTTCCGCGACTGCACTCGGACTACTGGTTTGGTGGGGTGCAAAGGGAGTGATTGCAGGCTGGGCATCGCTTGGAGACATGGTCGCATTTATTCTGTTTCTCAATATGTTATTCAGACCATTGAGAGAGCTTGCAGATAAATTCAATACACTTCAGATGGGAATGGTAAGTTCCGAGCGTATATTTAAATTGATGGATTCTGCGGGTGAAAATCTGGATTCGAACACAGGTACATATACGGAAACCACGCGCAAGTGTGAAATAGATTTTGAAAATGTTTGGTTCGCTTATAAAAATGAAGATTATGTGTTGAAAGATATTTCATTTCATCTGCCTGCGGGTAAATCGCTGGCATTAGTGGGAGCGACCGGTGCAGGTAAATCTTCGATCGTAAATTTAATATCCCGCTTTTATGAAATAAACAAAGGTTCGATCAAAATAAATCATAGGGATATTAAAGATTATGAATTACTCGACCTTAGAGCAAAAGCAGGCGTAGTCCTGCAGGATGTATTTCTGTTTGCAGATACCATTTATCAAAATATAACTTTGCGAAATCCGGATATTACAAAGGAGATGGTAATTCAGGCGGCAAAAGAAACGGGCGCACACGATTTTATTATGAGATTGCCTGATGGGTATGAATTCGAAGTAGGGGAGAGAGGTGGAATGTTATCTGCAGGTCAGCGGCAATTAATTTCATTTATCAGAGCGTATGTATATAATCCTGCAATTTTAATTCTGGATGAGGCGACCTCATCAATTGATACAGAAACCGAAGCGATTATTCAATATGCAACCACAAAACTAACAGAGAACCGCACATCCATCATCGTGGCGCATCGTTTGGCAACGGTTCAGCGGGTCGATCAGATTCTTGTTCTCGATCATGGTGAAATAAAAGAGCGTGGCAATCATCAGGAGCTACTTAAGCAAAATGGAATATATAAAAAGCTTTTCGAAATGCAGTTTGATAGGGTGGTGATTTAGAGATTTGGTGATTTGGTGATTTGTTTTCATAACATTGTGTTATCCTCCCCCTTCGCCCCCTCCAGCGGGGGATAATAGAATTCATATCTTTTTGCTAAAAGATGTGAATGGCAAAAAAACTCTGTGGAAATCTATATATATATTCTTTTCCTTGCACAAGGAAAAGAATACAAATCTCCCCCGCTGGAGGGGGCAGGGGGAGGAAGTGCAGTATCTAAAGATCCAGGTCTACCTCATTTTGTGTCAGCAGCCATTTTCCCTATACTAAACTTGAGTCCCATATTTATACTAACTCCTGAAAATGGATTATTATAGGTCGGTGCTTTGGTCGACTGAGGGTTGTTTGTGGATATGTATGGTGCTACATTGTCAACAAAATCGACTTTGAAGAGATAATTCTTATCATTGACATCTATTTGCTCAGAGTGTTTTGGAGCCCAGGTCTGATATATATATTTAGCATATAAAACAAAAGTAAGAGATTTATAGAGATGGTACTCAAGGCCACCACCAAACATTACACCGAAGGATATACCACCGAAAAATTGAGTCTCCAATTGCCAGGCATCGAGCGGGCGTTGATGAACATATAGATAATACTCATTAATCGAACCTCCGATTTTTAAAACAGGTCCGATCATCAAAAATGGATTTAGAGATTGAGTGCCGAAATCTCTTTTAATAAATGGTGTAAGACGTATGATGTTGGCTTGCCAGGAATTGCTTAGCCTGTAGTTTTTGTCAGAACTATCCCACCCGAAGAACCCACTATGATGGTAGGTAAATTCTAATCCACAGGAAAGGAATTCATTTACTGAATATCCTATCGTAAAATCCAAATCATATCCGGAACCAAAGGAACCTGGTCCGACATTTGGATCTGTTTCGAGTGCAAAACCTTGTGAGTTTGGATGAAATAAACTGTAATTGCCTCCTAAATCGGTTATGCCTGTTCCAATGCTATACCCAAAACTAGTCTGAACAGATAAACGTTGTGCAAAATTCTTTGAAGAATTAAGTAGAACGAGTACAACTGTACTTCCAAATAAAATGAATTTTCTCATTTGTATAGAATTATTGCTTTTCGTTCAATCTTTCATCCTTATAGGGATTTTGTTTTCTTTGTGCGACTTTCGGTCTTGGAGCCAGCTCTTAGAATGATATCATCGGGTATTCCTTTACAGATGGACTTTGTCCAACGCTGACACATTTAATCCTTTCAGGATTCCAGGGGCTTTTGCAATTCTTCAAATATCCTGCTTAACTTCTCGTTGATCGCATCCCACGAATAATTATTCCTAACGAATTTCAAGGCATTCTCAGCAATGCCTTCTGCCTCCTTCGGATTATTCAAAAGCCACATAATTTTCTCCGCATATTCGGTGGATGAATTTGCAATCAGTACAGACTCGTTTGGAATCGCTCCGATAGCGTTGTTCGCCAGCGTTGAAGTTACCACGGGCACTCTCATCGCCATGGCTTCGAGTAATTTATTTTGCAAACCGATACTCATTTCCATAGGTGCGACAAATATTCCGGAATTCCAATAGGTTTCGCGGATATCATCGACCCAGCCCTGTATATCTATATGTGAGGATTGGAGTGCTTTTACCCTTTTTGATGGATTTGCACCTGCAATTAATACTTTTAAATCGGGTTTTTGTTTGATTAATAATGGAACTACTTTCTTTGCCAAATATTCTGCGCTGAAAATGTTGGGGGGATACCCCATGTTGCCGCAAAATAAAATGTCGTAGGCTACACACCCCTGACCCCTCTCAAGAGGGGAATTGTCTTCATTTTCTCTTTCTTCGCTCTGTTTCTGTTTCTGAAATGGGTGAAAATAATTCAGATCTACGCCATTTGGAATTACTTTTATTTCTTCTCTGTGACCGTGGGGCATCGCACCGCGATCCTGAGTCGAAATAATGGTCTTTACATCAAAAAATTTAAATATATATTTCTCATATCTTAAAAGACGTCTCAGCTCAAAACGAAAGATAGGTCGCATGAAAAAAGGTTCTTTTTCAATTCGTCTCTCGATGCCTTTAGAGAACGCATCCATGTAATCCAATACTTTCGGATAGTCTTTTAAATCTTTTGTGTATTCTGATACCCGTATTAATTGACTATATATAAGATCGGGTTTTATTTTGGTAATATATTCGTGAATGATAGTTTTTATTTTCTTATTATAGAAATAGCCGACCTGAAACGGCAAGCCATTGAAAATTGAACGAAAAAGATTTCCAAGACGATAGTTTTTCGGAATGTATAAGGCTTTTATGGTGGTGCAATATTTTGTCAGTTCCTCAAACTCCGATTTTTCTATTTTAACATCACTTAATGCACAAAGATGTATTTCGTGCTTTTGCGAAAGGCTTCGAATCTGATTATAAGCACGGAGCTTATCACCTTTTTCCAGGGGATATGGGAATCGGGATAGAAGTATAAAGATTTTCACTTTAGTTTATAAGTTTATAAGTTGATGAGTTGATAAGGTGAAGAGTTGATAAGTTGAAGAGTTGATAAGTTGAAGCATTTTTTTAACTCATCAACTTATAAACTCATCAACCGTTCATAGAATTCCAGTAACCCGTTTCCTAAAACCTCATTGTTATATTTCGATGTTGTTAGTTTCCGGGCAGCTTCACCCAAAACAGAACAGGAGCCCGGATTGGATAAACATTTAATTATTTGTTGCATAAATTCTTCCGCTGTATTTGCAATTAATATATTTTCACCCTCTGTATAAGCAATTCCTTCAGCGCCAATGCTTGTAGAAATGACGGTTTTTCCCATACTCATGGCTTCAATGATTTTCACCCGCATTCCGCCGCCAGATTGCAATGGAACGATGAGTATATCGTTTTGAGCAATAAATTTTTTTGCATCCACGACTTCACCCTCAACGATTAAATTATTATTGCCTTTTATCCGAATGCATTCCGGAATATGTCTCCCGCCAATCCTGAATTTAATATCAGGAATTTCTTTCACAAGTTTGTCCCAACAATTTTCAAGAAACCATCTCAGTCCCTCCGCATTCGGCCGCCATATTAAATCACCCAGATGATATAGAACGGGAATTTTATTTTTCGAAGGGGCAAAAGGATATTCGTTCGGATCAATACCGAAAGGTGTTATATGTATTGGAATATTTGCCCCTGTTTTCTGCATACCGATTTTATCTTCTTCAGTAATGGCGACGATGGCATCGAATTTATTCAATATTTCAATTTCCAATTTACGCAAACGACTTGTCTGAATGCCAAGATACCATTTTTTTAATGGATTTGAGATTGAAGGAAGAAGTCTTTCCCAAATTTTGAACTCAATATTATGCGCCCTATAAATACATTTTCCATGATGATATTTTCTTACTGTTTCAAAATAAGGTGTCATAAACAGACTTTCGAAATGTACTATATCAAATTTTTCTCTTTGCAAAAGTAAAATAAGTTCCCGATTAAATTCTTCTGAGTAAAATCTTTCAACCTGATAAGGGTAATTACTGAAGAGATTAAAAAATGCCTTGAATGGACTGAGCGAAGTATCGATAAAAACCGACTTTAAAGATGCATTCTTACTGATACGTGCGGGAATTTTGTCAATATCCGCTTTGTGTTTAAGGGTATTAAGGGCAAGCACGTGAAAATTTTCCGTATGTGCGGCAAAATGCTTTAACAACGCAATAACTGCGATGGTTCCCCCGTCAGCCGGAGGGTAAGGAACACGATTACACAGTTGAAGAATTCTCAAGCGGTCAAAATTAAACTTTTTGTGCTTACTTTGCTCCCTCAATCGAAGGTCTGTTCATGATAAAAAATACTTCCACCAAAAACGTTTTCAATATCATCGTAATCGTAGCTGCACTGGGCTATTTTGTTGATATATATGACCTGATTCTATTCTCTATTCTCCGGGTATCGAGTCTCGACATTAAGCATGGCCTTGGGCTCAACGATGATGAACTGAAGAATGTAGGTCTCTCTTTGCTGAGTTGGCAGATGACAGGAATGCTCATCGGCGGTCTCCTTTGGGGAATTATCGGCGATCTGAAAGGAAGGGTTTCCGTACTTTTCGGTTCGATTATTCTCTATTCTGCTGCGAATATTCTAAATGGTTTAATTACGGATGTTGATCAGTACAAATGGCTGCGTTTATTGGCAGGTATCGGACTCGCGGGTGAATTGGGTGCGGGAATTACACTTGTGAGCGAAACGATGACCAAAGAAAGACGCGGGTTCGGTACTACTCTTGTGGTCTCGTTTGGCGTATCAGGAGCAATTCTTGCAGCTTGGGTTGGAAATAATTTTGAATGGAGAACTGCGTACTTTATTGGTGGTGGATTGGGTCTTGTTCTTTTGTTTCTAAGAATCGGAGTGTATGAGTCGGGTATGTATAAAACAATTAAAAGGAAGGGGGTTCAGGCAGGAAATTTTCTTCTGCTGTTTAAGAAGAAAAATACATTATTGAAGTATCTCAGCTGTATTGGAGTCGGACTTCCGATATGGTTTGTAGTTGGTATTCTGATTTTTCTTTCCCGTGAGTTTGCAAAATCATTTAATGTCTCTGAACCGGTAAATCAGGGTTTATCGGTGATGTATTGTTATATCGGGATGGCGAGTGGCGATTTTGTTTGCGGTCTTTTATCACAGATATTTAAAACGAGAAAAAAAATACTTGTTATTTATCTTTCCACGACGCTGATATGTGTTCTGATTTACCTGTTTCAAAAAAATATATCGTTAACCTTCCTGTACTTTTTGTGTTTCACGCTTGGTTTTTGTGCAGGTTATTGGGCAGTCTTTATAACCGTTGCGTCTGAGCAATTCGGGACCAATATTCGATCAACCGTTACCACGACGGTTCCGAATTTTGTCAGGGGTTCTGTCGCTCTGATGACTATCGGACTTGAATTTCTGGAGAACACGTTCCAGATATCGCTCATTTATTCAGCACTTATTATCGGACTGATTACGCTGGCGTTGGCCTTTGCGTCTTTATTTTGGATGAAAGAAACTTTTGGAAAAGACCTTGATTATGTCGAAGAATTTGTCTGAAAAAAGAAGCGGATTAATGGTTGTGATGGGTGCTTCGGAAGATCGTGGCAGAGTGGCATTTGACGCTGCAATGCGTTTGCAATCGAAGGGTTACGATGTTGTTGGAATTGGTTTGAAAGCAGGTCGGGTGGGGGATATGGAAATTATGACGGGTAAACCGGAATTAAATGGCGTGGACACCGTAACTATATATATAAATCCGGCAAGACAGTCAACTATATATGAGTACGTGCTTGGGCTGAACCCCAAAAGAATTATATTTAATCCGGGCGCTGAAAATCCGGAATTCGAGAGGCTTGCGGCAAAACAAGGCATAGAAGTGGTTGAAGCTTGTACGTTGATAATGTTAGGAACCGGGCAATTCGACTGAAGTATAAATGGGGAAAATCAACCGGAACGTACTTCCAACGTTAACTTCCGAACTTACCTTAATTTCTATTTCGTGAAAATTCGCGATTGTTTTTGCGATTGGTAATCCGAGTCCGAATCCCTCTTCGTTATTTTTGTTGAGACGTTTAAATCGCTCGAATATATCCGTAAAATGTTTTGCATCAATGCCCGTTCCGGTATCCTGAATATCAACAAAATAGGTTTTCTCATCGTAACCCCCGCTTATTTTGATCATTCCGCCTTCTTTATTATATTTTATGGCATTGCTGATCAGATTGAAAAACATATTGAAGAGCAAAGTTTTATTACAATTCCGTATCACAAATTCTTCCAGTAAATTAATTTCCACGGAAACTTTTCGCTGAATAATTCTTTCATCAAGTGCGTTGATCACTTCCTGAAGCACTTCCCTCACCGAGATTTCGTCTGCTTTTTCATATTGTTCATTTTCAATTCTGGAGATCATCAATAAACTCTTTATAATTTTATTAAGTCTTAATAATGTCTGTTGTGATTCTACAATTTTCTGGACGGTCTGATCTGACAATGTCTGATCGGTCAACAGATTTTCGAATTTACTCTGAAGAATAGTAATTGGTGTAATTAACTCGTGTGACACGTTGGCAATAAATTCTTTTTCAATGGTGAACGCGTTTTGTATCTTATACATCATGTCGTTGATGCTTTGCTGAAGATCTCTAAAGTCGCTCGTATTGGTAGGATGCATCGTGAAATCGAACGTGGCAGGATGTTTAGTCCCTTTCAGTTTATTCTCAATAATAGAATTTAATGGTCGTAAAATATATCGCACAAAACCGATATCAAGGACGATAGAAATGAGAATAACAATTCCCATAATTTTAAATAGAAAAGACTGAACTGTCTTATTCAGCTCTTTAATTGATATTAATCCTTCACCGATTTCAAGTTTGTAGATCTGATTGTCGTAAACAAAGGTTTTACTTAAAATCCGGTACTTGGTCTCTTCATTCTCGAGTTTCCGGTTCGCATTAATTATTTCATATTCACCGCCCATTTTATCAAAAGCAGTGACATTAATAAATTCTTCTTTCAGGAGATTATAATTTCCATAACTGCAATCTTCATCATTTTTGATTTCCTGCAAACCGCCTTTCTCAATAATCTTCAATACCTTGTTCATCTTCGCTACCAGACGATCGTCCATGTGGGAATATACAACCTGATTCACAATAATTGGCAATAAAGCTCCGAGAACCCCGACGATCAGGATTTTCGAAACCATATTAAATAAAGCGAATTTTGTTTGTAATTTCAAAGAAGTTGATAAGTTGATGAG
>JAHEYM010000520.1 GCA_023251595.1 Bacteroidota bacterium | reverse complement strand
AATTTCTTGACATGTCGTATCAGATTCCTCATAATTTTGCAACTTATCTTTCCGATCCACAGATGTTTCTCTTTGCCGGTCTCGCATATCATCCTGTTGGCGGTGTCGTAATAAAGGCAGACTATAAAATACAGAGAGTTGGTCAAAAAAATACGGGCATGCACAATTTTCTGAACGTTGGATTGGGATATAGTTTTTAAATAATGAATAAAACCGATAGGAGAGTTTTTATTAAAACCGCTTGTATGGCATGTGCAGGATTTGCTGTTGTGGGCGTAACATCTACGATGCTGACAGGTTGCGCATCTATACATATAGTTAAAACACATATCGAAGCAGGAATTATTCGGGTTCCACTTTCTGAATTTACCGGAAAAGATAAAATTCTTGTTCGCAGTATAGAGTTAGCGGAAGATATTCTGGTGTTAAAACATATTGAAGTTGGTATTCACCCAACATATTCTGCAATCTATTTGCAGTGCACACATCAGGAACATGAGGTATCTGTTGGAGATAAAAAATTGACTTGTTCCCGTCACGGAAGCCAATTCGATTTCAATGGAAATGTTCTCAAAGCCCCTGCAAAAAAACCTTTAAGAAGATTTAAAGTTACAGTTAGTGAAAATCAGTTGGAAATAACTATATAGTTGTCAGTGGTCAGTTGTCAGTTCCGGAATCTATAAATCTCCAAATAACCAAATCACTAAATCACTAAATGAAGTGCTCACGCTCTGCACCGCTTCCGCCGGCTCCGGTAAAACATATAATCTGGTTTTGCAATATCTGAAACTTGCGCTTCAGGGTGAAAATGCTTTTCGTAATATTCTGGCAGTAACATTTACGAATAAAGCTTCTGCTGAGATGAAATCGAGAATTATCGAAGCGCTTTTGCAGTTAAGTAATGGTGAAAATGAAGCATTATCCAAAACATTGGAAAATGAAGGTCTGAATTGTGATATTAAAGTGATGTCATCTTTGGTGTTGAAGAAAATTTTACACGATTATTCCTTTTTCTCTGTCACCACTTTCGATAAGTTTTTTCAGAGAATAATGCGTTCGCTCGCGAACGAATTAAAACTTCCGCTTCGGTTCGAAATTGAAATGGATAGGGAGAAAGTGATTGAGAAAATCAGCAGTCGGCTGATGCTCGAAATTGGAAATAACCCTGCCGTAACAGATTGGCTCGAACGAATGGTGATGCATCGTTTGGATGAAGATGGAGGTTGGATGATTGACAGAGAAGTTACATCGATCGCGAACGAATTATTCCGTGAGGAATTATTTGATAAGGATATTTTTGTTGGTGATGAAAAGTTGGGAGAATTTGCAGATCAACTGAAAAAGATAGTTTCTGTTTTTAGGAAATCGATGGCATCAATCGGACAAGCCGGATTAAAAACAATTGAATTATATTCTCTCGGAATTGAAGATTTTAAACAGGGTTCAAAAGGTGCAGCGGGACATTTCAATAAAATTGTTATTCAGAAAGATTGGAAAGCTTTTATTCCAAATTCTTATGTGCTGAAAGCACTCGATCCAAACGAAAAATGGTATGCTGCTAAATCCAGATTGAAATCGCAAATAGATGAAGCTGTTTCAGGATCATCTGAAAATCAGGGTTTGCTTGGTCTTTTAAATCGGGCAATAGATTTATACAACAGTGATTATGTCATCGCACTGAGTGCATTCGAATCGTTGAAGATTATTTACCGCTATGGAATTCTTTCTCACTTAAATTCTCATCTTCGCAATTATCGCGATGAAGAATCAATCTTGTTAATTTCTGATACAAATCGTTTGCTTTCAAGTGTGATTAAAGGAAATGAAACACCTTTTATATATGAAAAGACAGGTAACCGATACCGGAATTATTTAATCGACGAATTTCAGGATACTTCAGAATATCAATGGAGAAATCTTATTCCATTGCTCGAGGATTCTTTGTCGGCGGGACATTCAGTCCACATCGTCGGCGATGTTAAACAATCAATCTATCGTTGGCGGGGAGGCGATATGAAACTAATGCTCGAAGGGGTACAGGACGGATTAAAAGCTTTTAAGGAAATATTAAATGAAC
>JAHEYM010000519.1 GCA_023251595.1 Bacteroidota bacterium | reverse complement strand
AAATTTCCCATATAGCGATCCATCGAATTATATATCAATTACGGGAAATGATGTTCCCGATGCAGTTCACTATTATTATTTCTATAATTGGCAGTTACAGGGACCAAATTGCGTAAGTGCAAGAACACCTGTAAATGTGGTAATCAATAATGGTCCTGTCGCTTCATTTACATTTGTTCAGAATGGAGCTAATGTGAATTTCACAAGTACGTCAACAAATGCTACAGGTTATTCCTGGAATTTTGGTGATGCAGGAACTTCAACCCAGCAAAACCCATCACACACCTACACTTCAACAGGTGTATTTACTGTAACATTAACTGTAACGAATGGCGGTTGTACCAGTACAATCACTCATACTGTAACCGTTCTCACCACAGAAGTCACCATAAATAATATCGGTGCAAATGTGGATTTATTCCCAAATCCGACAAATGATAATGTTGAAGTTTCCATCTCGGGATTAGCATCCGATTTTAAATGGAATGCAATTTTATATAATGCCGTGGGACAAAAAATATACGAAAGAAGTTTTGAAGTAAATACCGACAAAACTGAATTTGATATTTCAATGTCAGCACTTCCCGCCGGTATATATAGAGTTATTATTTCGGGTGAAAAGGGAGCAATTGCCAGGAAGATTGTGAAGATGTAAGTTCCACCCCCTACGCACGACAGCGGATGGAGTTGTCATCCTCAAAAACGTGGTGCAATATCTTAGGAGTTGGAAAAATGAAAATGCGTTTTTGGGGATCTGTGTCTGCAACCGGGCGGCAGAATTTGATATAAAATGAAATCGTCTAAAGCAAAAGATTAGTGGAGACGTATCGAATTATTTATTCGATAACTTCGGAAGTCCCACTCTCGCCAAAATTTCGTTCGCTTTTTTAAGCTTTTTGGGAAATAAAACTTTGCCTCTAAAACGTTCCAAGTGTTTGTCGATCTTGACAATCGGAGTTTTGGATTTATTTAGCTCATTAATCTTTAAGTTCATCGCTTCTTCTTTTTAATTTTTCGTTTGACTAAAAATGCTTCGTAGTCTTCTCCGGCAAGAAATTCTTCCCATTTATCATTTCGCAATCCAAATACAATAAAATCCTCTGCAATCTCCGTCAGGTTATTTGTTATTCCCATGCGATAAAGTCTGGTCCGAACATTTGTGCTACCTGTAGCATGTACCCATGCATTCGGGTATCGACCTGTAAAGGCGTATACAGTTGATGCAACAGTTGCTAATACTTTCTGACTATCTCCATTATTTGTGATTAAATTGTCGTTTATTCCATCCGTCTCTTTATCGTAATCGCCAAATGCCAAATTGTAAACATTTTCTTCACTTGTTGATGAATACTCTACGATCTTTTTTATTTTTCCTTTTGGACCCTCGCTCACAAATTCGTAATACAGCATCAGACCTTCAGCACTGTAGTCATATTTGGGATACCTCATTATTGCGAAAGTTTCGGCAAAAGTACGGACTAAATTTGGAAATTGCAATGAGTCTTGATAAGATATTCCTAACATGGTTATTCATCGTATCGAAAATGGCTTGGCGTTTCAATTGATTATTATTATTTTGTCAACAAGAAATAGAGTGCTAATATCATTATTGCTCCCAATATCAATAATATTGGTTTAGTTTTTCTCTTCATCGATTGATTGTTTTGATTATTGAACAGATTAAACACCAATAAAATTATGGCGCCAGTTAGCAAAGCGTAAAAAATTGACTCGTAGCAATCATAAAATAACGAATTCGAATGTATTGTGTTACGCAGTTTTACACCAGTCGAAAACTCCATAATTTTTATAAACCCATAATGCTTCTCAGATATTATAGCGATAATTACAAGTAAAAATACACACGCAAAATTAATTATATAAAACTTTAATTCCTTCAAGAGAGAGCTCCTTTCATTTAATTTAAGCAGAGTCATACCCATCGGTAATTGAGCCGTCATCCACATAATACCAATATAATCCCGCGTCTTATCTCGATCTCCAATAAGGGAAAGAAACAAAAGAGAACAAATGAGGTAACTGCTAACAAATAATAAATAATATAAAAATAAAGTTCTCA
>JAHEYM010000518.1 GCA_023251595.1 Bacteroidota bacterium | reverse complement strand
TCCTGTTTCTATTGCTGCAAGCTTCATCCTGCTTCAATTATTTGGAATATCATCGAACGTAATGTCAATTACCGGTATCGCACTTGCAATCGGCGTGGTCGTAGATGATGGAATTATGATGGTTGAAAACGCTTACAGACACCTTGCAGATTCTCAAAAGTGAAACAATTAAAGAATGAAAGAGTGAAAGAGTGAAAAATTAATAAATAATAATGACTCCAGAGAAAAAGGAAGAAGATAAATTACGATTAAATATTATAGAGCGGGCATGCCAACAAATTGGTAAAGGCGCCTTCTATTCTACTATTATTATCGTTGCTTCTTTTCTGCCTGTTTTTATGTTAACCGGACAGGAGGGAAAATTATTTTCACCTCTTGCATGGACGAAAACATTTATTTTATTAATTGATGCTTTTATTGCCGTGACATTAGTTCCTGCACTCGCTTCCTTCTTTTTAAAAGGGAAATACCGGGCAGAAAACAAAAATCCAATTAACAAAGTTTTACAAAAAATATATTCGCCGATTTTGAAATTCTGTTTACGATGGAGAAAAACGACGATCGGAATTAATTTTATTGCTCTTTGTATTTCCATTCCTATGATCATGCAGATGGGGACTGAATTTATGCCTCCATTAGATGAAGGAAGCATCTTATTTATGCCCGTCACACTACCCGATGTTTCGAATGCAGAAGTAAAAAGGATCTTACAGATACAGGATAAAATCATTATAACGGTTCCGGAAGTAAAACATGTGTTGGGCAAGGCAGGACGAGCTTCGACCGCTACCGATAATTCGCCCATCAGCATGATAGAAACCATTGTCTTATTGAAACCAAAAAACGAATGGAGAGAAGGAATTAAAAAAGAAGAAATCGTTAGCGAACTTAATTCCAAATTGCAAATTCCCGGAACAGTGAATGGCTGGACTCAACCAATCATTAACCGAATTAATATGCTGTCAACCGGAATCAGAACCGATGTCGGCGTAAAAATATTTGGTGATAATTTAGACACATTGAACGAACTCGCCCGAGAGGTAAAAAATGCTTTGACGGGAATGAATGGGGTAAAAGATTTATACGCCGAACCTATCACAGGTGGTAAGTATATAGATATTCAAATTAAGAAAGACGAAATAGGCAGGTATGGATTGAATGTAGATGATGTGAATATGGTCATCGAATCTGCAATTGGTGGTACTAAACTTACCACAACCATTGAGGGCAGAAAAAGATTTAGTGTAAATGCAAGGTTGGCACAGGATTTCAGAAGCTCACTCGATGAAATTAACAGAACGATCGTTCAGACGCCGGCATTCGGACCCATTCCTCTTTCAGCAGTCGCAGATTTATCACTATCAGACGGTCCGCCAATGATTCAGTCAGAGAACTCACTTTTACGTGGAACAGTTCTTTTCAATGTTCGTGGAAGAGATCTTGGAAGTACAGTAAAGGATGCACAAATTAAATTAGATGAAACGATTAAAAAACTTCCGAAAGGATATTTTATTGAATGGAGCGGACAATGGGAAAATGAAATCAGAGCAGCAAATACACTTAAAATAATTATTCCGATTGTAGTTGTAATTATCTTTATTGTATTGTATATGGTATATAAATCAATTCGGGAAGCATTCTTCAGTTTGATTACAGTTCCATTCGCATTAATCGGTGGTGTATACATGATTTATTTTTATCATGTAAATCTTTCGGTGGCTGTAGCTGTCGGATTTATTGCATTGTTCGGGATCGCAGTACAGACGGGTATCTTCATGGTCATCTATCTGCATGAAGCCATGCATGAACTGGTTTTGAAGAAAGGAAATTCAAGAGCAAATATTTCCAATGAAGATTTACGAGAATATGTATTTAAAGGTGCAGCTCAACGTCTGCGCCCGAAAATCATGACTGTTTGTGTTGCTTTGCTCGGTCTCATTCCGGTTCTGTGGAGCAACGGTGTCGGGAGTGATGTAATGGTTCCGATTGTACTTCCATTAATAGGTGGCGTTTTTACTTCATCTATACATGTATTGTTAACGACACCCGTTGTTTTTGAAATGGTGAAAGAATATGAATTAAATAAAT
>JAHEYM010000180.1 GCA_023251595.1 Bacteroidota bacterium | reverse complement strand
AGATAAAGGATCGATTATTCTTCCGGATCATATATATATAGATCATGTGAAGGTGGTTGATATGCTGGGACAAGTAACGATTCTTTCAGTTATAAAACAAACCGGGAATTCCGCTGAAATAAATTTATCTGAATTGAAACCCGCTATTTACCTGATGTATGTGGAAACAGAAAAAGGAAATGGGGTAATCAGATTCTGCAAATTGTAAATTTATCATGCGGGTGTTTCAAATGAATATTCAATAATCAATATTGAATATTCATTTATTTCCCTGTTCGGATTTTATATCTGCAAAGACCGGCATCTAAATAATTCAAATATTCTTTTTCATCCGGAGTATAACCTCTGGGATTAGCAAGAATTTTTCCGTTGTTATCTAAAAGCACGTAATAAGGTTGCGAGTTTGTATTATATTTTGAAGCTTGCATATCGCTCCACTTATTTCCTGTTGTTTTTACTTTCTTTTCGTGACCACTCGATTTGGAAATAAATTGTTCCGTCTCAGGTAAAACAGTCTTATCATCCACATAAAGCGAAATCACGACATAATCATTTGATAATCGTTTATATACCTGTGCATCTGGCCAAACTTTTTCCTCCATCTTACGACAGTTTACACATGACCATCCTGTAAAATCGATCATCACAGGTTTACCGTGTTTTCTGGCATAAGCCATTCCTTCGTTATAATTATGAAAACATGATAAATCGAGCGGACATTCAGATTTTTTCTCATTCCATTCACGATAAAAAATCGGAGGTGGAAATCCGGAAATCATTTTCAATGGCGCTCCCCATAATCCGGGAATTAAATATAAAGTAAAAATAAAAGTGATAATGGCAAAAAGAAGTCTACCGATACCAACATGTTTTATTTCGCTGTCGTGCGAAAAACGAATTTTCCCCAATAAATAAAAACCTAACATGAGTCCGATTACAATCCATGCACAAAGGAAAAGTTCCCTTGTCAAAAATCCCCAGTGATAGGCGAGATCTACATTGGAAAGAAATTTCATGGCGAGTGCCAACTCAAGGAATCCGAGACATACTTTCACAGTATTGAGCCAGGAGCCGGATTTGGGTAATGATGCCAACCAGCCCGGAAACATTGCAAACAGCGCAAATGGTAGCGCCAGAGCGACTGCAAATCCGCCCATCCCCAATAACGGACCGAGGAAATTATTTCCCTGTGCTGCCTGTACTAGTAAAGTTCCGATAATCGGACCGGTGCATGAAAATGAAACCAATGCGAGTGTAAATGCCATAAAAAATATACCGATAAGTCCACCTTTTTCTGAAGCACTATCTGCTTTATTTATCCATGAACTTGGCAATGTAATTTCAAATACTCCGAAAAATGATATAGCGAAAATAATAAATACGATGAAAAATAACATATTAAAATAACCATTACTCGCGAGATCGTTCAGTGCATCAGAACCAAAAGTAATGGTAATTAATAAACCAAATGTTACATATATAACTACGATTGATGCAGCATATATTAGCGCATTCATCATTCCTTTTTTCTTTCCGCCGCTTTTTTTGGTGAAAAAACTGACCGTCATTGGAATCATAGGAAACACGCATGGAGTAAGCAATGCGAGTAGTCCCCCAAGAAAACCTGTAATTAAAATTCCCCATAAACTCAGTGAAGGTTTTGTTCCTATATCATCGCCACAACCCGGTTCTAATTTAATATCAAGCGGCGAATCGCTAAGCACCATTGCTCCTGTATCTATCACTGAAGCTTTTGGTTTTACTGTATCAATAGATTTAGAATTGGAAGAATCTTTCTTCAGAAGCGGATCGGGTGTTCCATCATTTTTAATTACCGGTGGATTATTTTCGACTACGGAATTACTCGCACCGGCATTTATTTTCATCACGAAGGATGAATCACTGAAAATGCAATGATCGGTACAAGCTTCGTATTCAACATCAACTTTTATATCGAATGCCTTTGAGTTATCAATTTTTATTTTTTGCCGGAACTCCGCATAATCATGAAAAAGTTTAACATTTAATTTAAAATCCTTATCGAATTCCGCATGAGGTTCAGGATTCTCGGTTGTTTTTCCCACCAATTCAAATCCGGGATCGGGATTGAAAGTAAATTTTGTTGGAAGCGGTCCGCCATCCTCGAAGTACTCTGCATACAGATGCCAATTTTTCTGGATCGTTGCTTTGAATACCAATGTTGCTTCTTTTTCGCTGGTTTGTTCAACTGATGCAACCCATTTAACAGGAAACTCTTTCGAATTTTGTTGGGCTGATGAGGCAAAGGGAGCTGCAAACAGAAATAAGCCTAAAATCAGCAGACTTTTTATACCGTTAGGGCAGATGAAATTTCGCAAGCACATTGGAAGGTCAAAAGTAAGAAAAAAATAGTTAGACGAATCCTTCTTGTAACTCATTGATACTGAGCTGTTTTTTGGCATTTTGATCATATTCAGATACAATTTTGCCGGCTTCCATTCGGATTAGACGATTACCGAAGGAACAAGCGTGACGGAGATTATGGGTGATGAGGATCGCGACTAAACGGAATTCTTTGATCAATTGATCTGCGAGACCCATCACTTGCTCCGAAGTTTTTGGATCGAGAGCAGCAGCCGGCTCATCCATTAATAGAATTTTCGAACGATCCATCGTTGCCATGAGCAGGGTGATGGCTTGCCTTTGCCCGCCCGATAACGCGGCAGCAGGCGAGTGAATCTTCTCCTCCAGCCCTAAACCGAGGATTGAGAGATGATCTTTAACCTTATTCCGGAACTGTGTACCTGTGCCTATTTTCAGCCCTTTTGAGCGAGAACGAATTGCCGCCAAACGAAAATTATCGAGAATCGAGAGTTCAGAAGATGTTCCGGAGAGTGGATTTTGAAAGATTCTGGAGATTTGACCGCTTCTCTGATAATCTTGTTTTCGAGTGAAGTCTTTCCTATCTATCAGAATTTTTCCGGAATCAGGCATCAAATTGCCGGCAATAATATTCAGTAACGTTGATTTCCCGGAACCATTCGGACCGATTACGACCAGAAAATCTTCCTTTTCCAGTTTAAGGTTAAAGTGGTCCAGAGCCGGTACTGGTTGTGCGCTACCCGAGGTGAAAGATTTGGAAATATTAGTAAGTTCCAGCATTTTGAATTCAGAATGTGACAAAGATACTCTTTGCCTTATGAATTTATAGTGAGAAAAGTCATTGTTTAGACGATTTATTATGTTGAATTTTGCAACTGCTTTGATAATTATATTTAATGATGAAAAAGGAAATTGTTAAGCTCGAGATTGAAGGTATGATGTGTGATGGATGTGTGAGAACAGTCACCAATTCTCTCAAGGATGAAAAAGGAATTATTCGGCAAAAAGTAGATTTGGAACAGGCAAATGCTATTGTCGATTATGATGCCGATTTGACTAATACTGAGGAAATCGCCGGTTTAATTAATTCTACCGGTATTTATTCTGTGAAAAGAATTTTACCTGTATAGATAGATATATTAATTATTTGCTTTCTTTGATAACGCCGGAATTGCGACCACAATTAAAACAATGATCGCAGTAAATAATTTCAAAAGATTTGGATCTATACCTGTCTGAAGAACAAAAGCGAGGACGAATCTGAAAATAATAGAGCCGATAATCACTCCCAATAATCGGAATGTAATTGAATATATTTTCAAGGATTTAAGAAGCGCTTCCCCAATCATCACAGCTCCAAGTCCCGCAATGATAATTCCGATTCCCATACTAATGTCTGCGAAACCCTGCAATTGGGCCACAAGCGAACCGCTTAATGCGACGCAACCATTGGCGATGGCAAGTCCCGTGATTTTCATGCGTGAAGTATTCACTCCAACTGCTCTTGCCATGGTTATATTATTTCCGGTTGCACGCATGGCTAATCCGAAATCAGTTTTCATCAACCACGACATAAAGCTCCAGATTAAAAATACAATAATCATTAATACGCCAAGAAGAGAAAGTTTTTCATCTCCCAAAAGACCCGACAAATTAAAAAGTGTATTGGTTTTGATCAGCGGAATATTAGATCTTCCCATAACAGAAATATTTACTGAATATAAAGCAGTCATCACCAGAATTCCTGAAAGTAGCGCATCTACTTTCAATTTTGCATGAATAAATCCGGTCGTCATTCCTGCAAGCATTCCTGCACCAATTGAGCAAGGTAATACGAGATAAGGCGATTCGCCATTCATCAGCAATACTGCTGTTACTGCAGCTCCAAGTGTATAGCTACCGTCAGTGGTTATATCGGGGATATTAAATATCCGCATCGAAATAAAAACCCCAATTCCCAACGGAAGTAGTGCAAGTGCTAGGAGTAGTACAGTAATATAATACATGAAATATTATTTCAAAATATTCATGTCGATGCCAAGTTTCTTCGCTACAGCATCATTCATGGCAAGTTTTCTCACCTTCACTACTTCCGGTTTGATTGATGAAGTAGATTTATCTCTCAGAAATATTGCAGCTTGTTCCCCGGACTGATGACCCCACTGATAAAAGTCTGCACCGTAAGACACTAAAGCACCTCTTGCAACCAGACCGGCTTCGCTTGTAAAAACCGGAATATGATGGTCTTCACAAACCTGCGCTATTGTTTCGAATGATGCAAAAACGGTATTGTCGGGTAAAGCAAAAAATGCTTCTATTTTTTTCGACACCAAAGCTTCCATTGCAAGTTGTGTTTCACCGGAATTATTCACCGGAAGCACTTCCAATTTCAGATTTAATTTTTCGCATTGTTGTTTCATTCTGTTGAATGCATCGACCGATTGAGATTCTGCCTGGTTATATATAGCTCCAATCTTTTTCACTTTAGGCAATAATTTATTGATCAGAGATAGAGATGTATCTATATAGTCAAGTGTTTCATACACACCAAAAAGATTTGCAGGTGCATTCCCTTGTTTGTCGGTTAATCCTGCATTTTTCGGACTTGGTGAAACCATCATAAAAACAGGAATATCCTTAGTTTTTTGCACTACCGCTGCGGTAGAAAGCGATGGGTTTGTAGCGATGAGATCCGGTTTTTGAGATATAAGATAATCACAAGCCTGCGCTAAAATTGTTTGATCATTCTGTGCATTACGATAAATTATTTTGAGGGTTGAATCTGCTTCGCTGAAATGATTTTCTTTTAATGCATCAAAAAAACCTTTGTTCGCCTGAGCGAGAGTTTCGTCTTGCAATAAATCCAGAAAACCAATGGTTGGAATTTTCTTATTGTTCCCCGTCGATTTACATCCACAGAAAATAAAGCTCAAAAATAAAATCTGAATAACGAGTTTTGTGTATTTTTTCATTATTCACTATTTCAAATTTCGGTATGGAAAATGGTAGGCAATATCCTGCATGAGATTTCTCGTCATGCCCTGAGAAGTACTCGCAATTCCACCTTTCTGGACCTGATTATATTGCCATAGAAGTTTTGCATCAGCCCCATTATGAATGGTCGCATTTACTTCGATCCGATTCGTTGGAGCCCAAAAGTTTGTCAGAAGATCAATCGCAACAGCAGCCCCTTCAGACATTACTTTGTTCGTATGAACATCTCCATAAAGTATCGCATCAACGCCCAATATTTTAGCCAGAAATGTTTTATCTAAACTTGGTAGAGAATCATAAGAAATATTTTCTTTTTGAAGAATAGAATTCGTTTTATTTATTTCCTGAATTTCAACAGAAAAGGTATTCATTTTAAAAAGCAAGAAACCCTGTGCCTGTTTTTGAACATAGTACCCATCTATCTTTTCCTGTTCATGAATTGTTTTCAAATCAATATTAGCTCCGTTCTTTAAATCGTAGTCAACATGAAAAGGCAGAATTGCTATGATCTTATGTGTTTTCATAATTTCCTTTCCGTCCTTTGCAAGATAGATCAATGGATCACAAGCTGTGAATGAGATAAAAATCAAAACCGTTCCCAGAATATGTATATACTTTTTCATATATATAATTTTTGAATTTACCAACTGCCCCCTGCACCCCCGCCACCCGAACTTCCGCCGCCGAAACCGCCAAAACCACCGCCACTGCTGCTTCCGCCACCACCCCAGCCACCAAATCCGCCGCCACCGGATGTAAAGTTATTCCATCCGCCTCTTCCGGTATTTGAGACTGCGTTAAATAAAACCCAGGCCGCAAGAAAAGTGAGCCCGTTATTTTTTGCATAATTTCTAACTGCATTTACACGATAAAATAATACAATGGCAATAATCACGAATATCGCAATAAAAATAAAACCCATCGGTTTTTGTTCACGTGATGATATATGACCTCTTCTTTTTTCGTAGTCAGATGCTTTATACTCACCCTTCACCAAAGAAATAATTGTGCCGGTCGCTTTGTCGAGTCCTTCGAAATATTTTCCTTGCTTGAAAAATGGAGTCATATCATCTGCAATAATATGCCGGGCAGTAATATCAGGCAGTGCTCCTTCCAACCCGTAACCCGTGGTGATCCATGCTTTGTGATCATCGAGCGCAATAAAAATCAGTGCGCCGTTATTGTTTTTTTTACTCCCGATTCCCCATGAATTATATAATTTAACAGCATAATCACTAATGTCATATCCACTGACACTCCGCATAATTACGATGCAAATTTGTGTGGTTGTAGAATCATCGAATGCAACCAATTTATTTTCCAAAGAATATTTTTCCTGCGGAGAGAGAGTCTTAGTATAGTCATTAACCAGGCTATCCGTTTTTTTAGGAAATGTTTGTGCAAAACCAATGGATGATAAAATAAAAATCGTCAAAATAATAGTGAAAATATTTTTCATTTTCATCCGATTACAATATCATCTGCCAATTCATTTTGGTCATCACGCTGATGTGGGAAATAACTGCTAAGTGCCTCTCCTGCCATGCGAATTCCTTCCTCAAGACCCGTAACGATATCGTCGGAAGCAAAATGACTGATTACTTCGAATTTAATTTCATCCCAAAAATGCTCATTCACGACCATATTAATTCCGACATCACCAATGACCGCAAATTTCCGATCGTCCAATGCAATATAAAGTAATACTCCGTTTCTCTCTTTTGTTTCGTGCATTTTTAATGTTGAAAAAACGTATGCTGCACGATCAAATAATTCACCACGGCAACGATCTTCCATGAATACTCGTATTTCTCCCGAGGTCCTCGATTCAGCAACTTTTATTGCCTTACGAATTCTGAGTTTATTTTCCTGATTGAAAAGAACTCCGGCGTGCGACATGTTTAGAATTTTACGTCAGGTGCTTTTTCAGCTCCTGCAGCAGCTGTGAAATAAGGTTTCTTATGAAAGCCAAACATCCCTGCGACTGTGTTATTCGGGAAAGTGGCAATGTATGTGTTGAAGCTTTTGGAGACATCGTTAAATTTACCCCTTTCAACTGTAATTCTGTTTTCCATGCCCTCATATTGAGCCTGAAAATCACGAAATGCCTCAACAGCCTTAAGGTCGGGGTATTTCTCCACAACAACCATCAGCTTACTAAGCGCCCCGCTGAATTGATCCTGAGCCTTTTGAAATTTCGCCAAAGATTCATCATTAATTTCGCTTGCCTGTAACTTCACAGATCCGGCATTAGAGCGGGCTTGAACGATTTCAGTCAATGTTTCTTTTTCAAAGTTAGCGGCTCCTTTCACAATCTCCATCAGGTTTTTAGTCTTATCCATCCTGGATTGATACACGTTTTCAACCTGCGCCCATTGTGATTCAACATCGGCGTTAAGCGAAACCATTTTGTTATATGGTCCTACTGTAAAACTGTAAAGAAGAATTAAAACAAGCGCAACTACTCCAAGTAATATCCA
>JAHEYM010000517.1 GCA_023251595.1 Bacteroidota bacterium | reverse complement strand
GGGAAAATGACTTCGGAGGAGTCGGATAGTGGTAGAAACAAAGCGCATCCTCAGATTAAAGCACCTCGTCAGAGGTGCAACAATCGATCTGAATGTTATATAATATGATGAGAAATGAATTATTAAAATGAATCCAAAGGAAGAGAAGAAGAAAATTCGCGATTCGGAATTAAAACCTATGTCTATGGAGAGCTTTAATGCGATGATTGACGAGTCCGAAAAGGATGCGGAAAATGGACGAGTCATTGATGCACATACTGTCAAAAAACAACTCAAGAAATGGAAATAAAAATTATTCGGTATTTATTTGCACTCTTATTTATATCAGCGCTATTCTCTTGCAAGAAAGACACCTCGGTAATTCCCACCGTTCGCGTGACAACGCTGACGGGAACCGCAGGTGCGCAGGTAAACAGATTGTGTTTCATTAATTCCTCTGTTGCATTTGGTGCTTGCAACGGGGGTAAATTAATTAAATCAATAAATGGTGGAAATAGCTGGAGTGCTGTCACTTCATTTCCATTAATAGCGGATGATCTTACAGATGTTCAATTTACAACGGGTACCAACGGTTTTGTAATAGGTGGTGGAAATGTATATAGAACAATAGATGGCGGAGCTAACTGGAATATAGTGAATTTAGGTGGAAATCTGGATTTTAAGGCAATGAGTTTTCCCGACAGCACAAGAGGATATATAAGTGCCATGACTGGTACTTACAAAACAAATAATAATGGTGCTACATGGAATCAGATCACAGACCCTGACTGGTTTTATGAACCATATAAAATGGCTTTTGCAACACGCGACACAGGATTATTGACTGATTATAGCAATCATTATACTTATTTCACAACAGATGGAGGTAATACATGGACAAGATATTATGAACATCTGATTAATTTTGCCAGTGAAATTAAATTTATTTCTAAAACTGTAGGACTGGCCATCGGTACGGGAGAAATATTTAAATCGTATGACGCGGGTGTTACATGGTCAACTGTTCAATCGCTAAAAAGCGAAACCGAATTTATGTTATCGGGTGTGGATGTGAGTTCTTCTTTCGGATTTGTAGTTGGCGATATGTCTATATTTATCACGAAAAATAACGGCGATTCCTGGGAATACAGATTGACAGATCAGGGAATAAATCTTCATGAATGGTTGACTGATGTGCATGTCATAAATAATACTTCTGCAATTGCCAGTTCTAAATCAGGTGCGTTTTATAAAATTGAAATTGGAGAACAATAAGATGAAAAAATATATAATTATTCCGTTTATTATTTATCTGATGTCGCTTTGCACATGCAACGCTCAGACATTTCAACTTGGTTTCTCCGGATTAGTACACAAGCAAACCGGTATGATCCTGACGTCTTTCGATCCTGGCTCTGCTCAGGGAATTATACAATCCGCAAAGCAGATAAATGAACACTCCGGCACTCCTGGAATTTCATTACTATATTATCAACCGATCGTACATGCAGGCGAAATATTCAGTGCCGGCATTCAAACAGGATTTGTATTTTACGGCTACTATGAAGCACCAAAAGAAATAGTAAACATATCAAATGGTGCCTACGTCGGACAGGAAGGTGGTTCACCGCTCATCCTCGCATTTCAGATTCCTACTTCCATCATGGCGAGAGTTGGAAATCTGGCAGTCAAAGAAAGTGAAATACCCATTGGAGGTGCAGTGGGCATAGGTTTCGTTCCATTTGGTTTTACTACACCTTTGGATAAAGGTTTTATGATGCCTCTTAATCTTTGTGCTGAAATAAATGTTCTGAATTTTGGCTTTCGTCTTGATTTTCCTCAGAAAAAATTCCAAAGTGTCTATAAAACATATACCGGAGATATTCCAAGAATAACCACTTCATTTTATTCTATGACCTTTTTATTTGGAGTATTTTTTTGAATCCTGATGAGTGCTAAAGAAAATACTGTTAAGAGAATACTTTCAGTTCTATTTTATATTTTCTTATTTCCGCTCTTTGTTTCTGCTCAAGACGAAATCATATTAAAAAAAGGAAAACAATTTGATTATGAAGTGAAAATTATCAATGTAACAAATGACAGTATTTTTTATA
>JAHEYM010000179.1 GCA_023251595.1 Bacteroidota bacterium | reverse complement strand
AATTCCCGGACAATTCACTGCAAAAAGTCGTTTTGTTTGTGAATGAAAATAACAATATAATTATGGTTGATGTGGAGGAATTATTCAATAACATTGATTTGTCTAATCAAAATCATGTGATGACCCCGGGAAGTGAGGCTGTAATTTTTTCTGAAAAGATTTTAAAAACGTTCAGAGCAAAAACAGAATGAAAAAAATTTCTGTGATCCTCATATTGTTTAGTCTGATTTTCATGGGATTTAAATTAGGCGGAAAATCATTTTTTATCGTTCCCGATAAATGGCCGCAACCTGTTTATGATTTTTCAAAAAATCCTCTTTCTTTAGAAAAAATTGAACTTGGAAGAGTTTTGTTTTATGACCCGATTCTCTCGCGAAACAATACGATCGCCTGTTCAAATTGCCATTCACAATATACGGCATTTACACATGTAGATCATGCATTGAGTCATGGGATAGACAACAGAATCGGAAAGCGAAATTCGCCCACGTTAATGAATCTGGCGTGGCAAAAATCCTTTATGTGGGATGGAGCCATTAATCATCTCGATATGCAACCTTTATCTCCGATAAATCATCCGGATGAAATGGGTGAAACGACAGCGAATGTGATATCAAAACTTCAAAAATCAACTATATATCCAACCCTTTTTTATAAAGCATTTGGTGATAGCATTATTACAGGCGAGTATACCCTGAAAGCATTTTCGCAGTTTCTTCTCACTTTGGTTTGTTCAAACTCGAAGTACGATAGTGTGATGCGGAATGAGAGTGAATTTAATGATCAGCAAAAAAACGGGTACAAAATATTTCAACAAAATTGTTCTTCCTGCCACAAAGAACCGCTATTTACCAACTATGAATTCAAAAACAATGGATTACCGATCGACACAACAATCATGGATTTTGGGAGGATGAAGATAACAAATAATTCTGAAGATTCACTTAAATTCAAAGTGCCGACTTTACGAAATATAGAATTCTCATATCCATATATGCATGATGGAAGATTTAAAAAGCTTTCAGAAGTAATCAATCACTATACAACGGGAATTCAGATGAGCCAAACACTTGCAGAAGAACTAAAAAAGCTGATTGTCCTTACTTCGAATGAGAAAGTAGATTTGATCGCATTTCTACTGACGTTGAGCGATAAGGAATTTTTATTCAACCCAAAATATTCCTTTCCAAAAAATATTCTTTTACCATCACAGCAGAAATAATTATATTTGTAATGTTAAAAATCCCTCGAAATGTTTAGAAAACTTTTATTACCCTCGCTTTTGCTATTCAGCATTGTTTCGAAATCGCAAACAAATCCGATTATTACTTCCTGGTTACAAAACACGACCGGAATTATGGGTCGGCATTATGTGAGTGGAAACCCGACTCCCATTAATGATGCTGTTCTCTCAAACGTTCAGACTGTTCAATATTCTGCGAATTGGTCTTACGCGAGTACTAAAGGAATTCCTGCCTATATTACCGGTCCTTTTCTGGATGGTAATCCATCGTTGGCAACAAATCAGAATGCTATATTTAAATTTCCATTAAATCCGGTCCAAAATACAGGAACACTTACCAATACAAATGGAGGAAATATTGGTGTTTTTATTAATGGGGTCGCTTTATTCGACTATAGAGATGGTGTATCATGGAAAAACGCAACGAACTCATTGGCAGGTGGACCATTAGGCGGAATGGGTGATCAGGTGTGGAACAGAGATGCAGTTGTCGGCGAAAGACTCGGTTTCGATTGTGCGAAAGGACACCCTGCGATGGGTAATTATCATCATCATCAAAATCCAAGCGCATTCAATTTGGATCTGAATGTAATTTCGACGGTTTGCAATTTATATCTCGCCGATGGATTATATATGATTGATAGCACACAACATTCACCACTCATTGGTTTTGCGTACGATGGATTTCCGATATATGGTGCATACGCTTATCAAAATGTGGATGGCACTGGTCCTATCGTTCGAATGAAATCAAGTTATAATCTTCGTTCCATTTCAACTAGAACTCAGTACGCAGATGGATCAAATGTAACGCCGGGACCGATTGTGAGTACGACTTACCCTCTTGGTTATTTCAGAGAAGATTATGAATATATACCTACCTCAGTTTCAACACCTGATTATTTAGATGAACACAACGGAAGATTTTGTGTAACCCCTGAATATCCGGCAGGAATATATTGTTATTTCGCCACTGTCAATTCGAATTGGAATTCTGCGTATCCTTACGTTGTAGGTCCGACTTTTTATGGTGTAAAAACCGCTGTGAAAGTAACATCTATAACGGAAGCTGTTACGACTTATACCCCTTCTTCAACCGGTCCGAATATTCAAAATATAAACAAACTCAACATCCGTATTTTCCCGAATCCTGCAAGCGATTTAGTTGCTGTTCAGATGAATAATCTGGCGAATGAAAATATTAAAATCGAGTTGTTCGATTTGGAGGGAAAGCTTGTTCAAAATACGATCTTATATCAGGGAAGTACGATTGCGTATTTCGACACAAGAACATTATATAGCGGCGATTATATGATTAAGGTTTATGCCGGGACGGAAATATTCAGTAATAAAATAACTATACTGAAATGAGAATAACCTTGCGCAGACTAAGAAGGATTTATTTGCCACAAAGGCGCGAAGGTACAAAGAAATAAATTTCGCAATTAATTTCTTACGAAGAGCCATTTTATTCCGTCATATAATCCGACGGTGATATAACCGAAGATTCCGAGTTTGGTTTTCTCTTCTATATATATAGTTATCGTGGAGTATTCAATCAGGTGTTTCATGCGATTTAATCTTCCTTCCATCATATCAATTTCGCCGTTGAGACGTTCAAGTTCTTTTTCGACATGCAGGGTTGCTTCAACATTTTCGGCTTTTGCAAGAAGTTCAAGATAACGTTTTCTTGCCTTTGATGCATTCTCCAAACGAATTTCAAAATCCCGGTATTCATCCGAAACATCATCACCCGAAATAACTTTATCTTTAATTTTTCCATAATGCGAAATATCAGCGATGGCATCATGAAGTTTTTCCGATTTCACACGAATAACTGAAGAGCTGCTACCGAGTGTGAGTGTATAACCATCATATCTTTTTGCAATTTCTGCAAGTCTGACATTTACACTGTCGGGTGTTTTTGTAACGAGTGAAAAATTAGCGTTATAGATCACCAATCTCCCGACCTTATCAACTTTTGGATCGGCAGGTGCCTGACCTCCGATAATTTCATCCTTCATATTTGATTTGGTGTCGGCACTCCAACCTGTAGTTATTCCGCCTGATTTTGATCTCTCATTTTCACGGAGTGCAAAGCCATTTGAACCTGACCCTCCGTAAGCAGGGGCAATAGATCTGACCCTCATTTTAGCTTCGTAGCAACTCGAGGCAGTGATTGCGATGAGGGTAAGAATTAGTAGATTTTTCATTTTATTAAATTATTTGGTTGAGATTATGCGTCAAAATATTGGCGTTTGCAGCTATCAGAGTATGGTGACCCTGTTTTTCCACAACGACAAAAGTAAATCAAATTCGACGGTTCTCTTCAGAAATTTCGAGGAGAACTCGGAATCAATACCGCTTCCGAAACTTGAAAAACAATCCCTTTTCTCAACTTTTAAATCTTTGTTGCTGTTCGCATCTTTTTCGACTGTACAACAAATCGATTGGTATTTTCTAATTATTTTGTTTTTCCATATCTTTACAAGCAGAACCGTTCTTCTGATCGCCATTTCAAACCTTAAAACCTCCCCGGAAATGAAAAGAAAATTTTACGTATCGATCATTTCATTTTTACTCCTTTCGAGCAGCATTTTTCCACAGGCATGTAATGTCTGGACTGCCAACACTGCCGGAACACTAAGTGCTGCGGTTACAGCCGCATGTGCTGCGGGCGGTGGTCATATTAAAATTGCATCGGGCACCTACACCATCGACAATGAGCTGATACTTTGCAGTAATCTCATTCTTGAAGGGGGTTACAATGCTGGCTTTACCGCCAAGTCGAGCACGGCGGGACTTACAGTGATTTCCAGAAGTCAATTAAACCCTGCTAATAATCCTTCAGGAGGTGGACAATATATCCGGGGTATTTACGGAACCGGAATTTCTAATTTCAGACTTCAGGATCTGACGATTTCTGTTGCTAATGCCGCAGCCGGTAGTCAAATTTCCAACTACGGGGTTTATCTGAATAATTGCAGCAGCTATTACGTCACAAGATGTGTCATCATTTCAGGCAACGCAGGTTCAGGAGTTGCGGGCAACGCGGGTTCTGCAGGTGGTGGTGGTGGTGTCGGTGCAACCGGTTTCAACGGTGATCCCGACAATGAAAACTATAATCAGGGTTATACTTCCGCAGGAGGTTCTTCTGCTTGTTGCACAGGAGGATATGGTGGCGGTGGCTCATGGAGCTCTGCATATTCAGGTACCGGCAGCAGTGGTTCATGTGGAGGCGGAACCGGCGGCGGTGGTGGTGGCGACAATTGTAACTTATTTGGTTGTTCAAGTCCCGGTACAGGTGGAACGGGAGGAGCCGGAACGAGTGGCACTGCAGGCGCTTCAGGTGCTGCGGGTTCCGCGGGTTCATTTGTAAGCGATTTCTATGTGCCAGGAGGTACAGGTGCATCCGGAGCAGCCGGCGGGAACGGTACAGGTGGCGGCGGCGGCGGCGGCGGTGGCGCCGAATACGGTGGTTTATGCAATGACGGGTGTGGTGGTTCAGGCGGTGGCGGCGGCGGCGGTGGTTGTGGTGGCACAGGTGGCACAGGTGGGAGCGGTGGTGGAGGCACTTTTGCCATCCTTATAGTGAACAATGGAGCGAATGGCTTTTTGGTCGATAATCAATATAATCTCGGGACAGGTGGTGCCGGTGGTGCCGGTGGATCGGGTGGTACCGGTGGAAGTGGTGGTGCAGGTGGCGCAGGAGGTTGGGGCGGAAATTGTGACGTGGGAATCGGCGGAAATGGTGGTGCAGGTGGAAATGGAGCATCAGGCGGAACGGGTGGTGCCGGACAAACCGGAACTGCAGCCGGAGCTCAGTTTATTTCCGGAACCGCTCTCGCACTCTCAACAACTGCAACATTGAGTTCGCAACCAACTCTTACTGCAACTCTAACAGGTTGCACGAATAGCAATATTTCGATTTCCGGTTGTGCTTTGGGTTCGACCAAGTATCCTTCTTTTGGTATATATAATATTACATACTGCTCTACTACTTATACAGGTTTTATTATCATCGATAAAGGAAGGGTTACGCCTTCAATAACTGCGGGTGGTCCTCTATCGTTTTGCACAGGGGGAAGTGTAGTTCTGACGTCAACCGATGGTGGTATACCTCCTTATTCTTCATACCAATGGTACAGAAATGCGGTGCTCATTCCAGGTGCAACTACTCAAACATATACAGCCACTATTTCCGGTACATATACAGTTGTAGGTGTTACACCTTGTTGTGGTAATTCAACCGCATCGGCAAGCGTAGTGGTTACTGTCACACCATTGGATGATCCTACTTTTACATATTCAAGTTCGAGTTATTGTGTGAATGGTGCAGATCCCTTCCCGACAATTTCAGGATTGGCAGGCGGTACTTTTACTTCCGCAGCCGGATTATTTGTCAATTCTTCTACTGGTGAAGTTCTCCTTTCTTCCAGCACTGTCGGAGGACCATATACCGTAACCTACACAACAAATGGAACCTGCCCGAACACCGGAACATTTGACATAACAATTTTTGCAGCATCAGCTCCGACTTTCAGTGGTCTTGGAGCTTCATATTGTGTGAGTGATAATACCCCGGTGACATTAACGGGAAGTCCCGGCGGAGGAACATTTTCAGGACCCGGTGTTTCGGGAACAACTTTCACTCCTTCCTCAGCAGGAACAGGAACGCAGAGCATCACATATACATATACAGGTGGTGGTTGCACCGGAACGAGCACTCAAACTGTTGTCGTTAATTCCTTGCCTTCCGTTACTTTCACAGGTCTTTCTGCTATGTACTGTCTGAATGATGCGGCTGTCAATATTTCAGGAATGGGTTCTCCATCCGGCGGAACATTCAGCGGGCCGGGAGTTACCGGCGGCTCCTTTGATCCGGCTTCAGCAGGTCCCGGAACAGCGACGATTACATATACATATATAGATGGCAACGGATGTTCAGGAACCGCGACGCAAAGTGTATTTGTAAATTCACTTCCGGTTGTAAGTTTCACAGGTCTGACAGGTCCTTACTGCAGCGACAATGCCACACCTGTTGCACTCACGGGCGTACCATCCGGAGGAACATTCGCAGGCAATGGGATTTCAGGAACAACCTTCACCCCATCACTCGCAGCCCCGGGAGCTAACACGATCGATTATTCATACACAGATGGGAATGGATGTACAAACACTTCTTCACAAACGGTTACTGTAAACGCTATACCTACGGTCAGTTTTTCAGGTCTCTCATCTCCCTATTGTGCAAACAATTCGACACCGGTAACACTTACGGGTTTACCTGTTGGAGGAACATTTTCGGGTCCCGGAGTCTCTGCCAACACATTTACTCCCTCGGTGGCTGGTGTGGGTGCTCATTCTATCATGTATACATATACAGATGGAAACGGTTGTGTGAATTCTCAAACTCAAACGGCTGTTGTAAATGCACTCCCAACCGTAACTTTCTCCGGACTAAACCCGATTTATTGCACCAATTCTTCATCAGCAACGTTAACAGGATTCCCTGCGGGAGGTTCTTTCAGCGGGACGGGAATCGTTGGTTCAACATTCAATCCTTCGACTGCGGGTGCCGGAACATTTGTGATCACCTATACATATACAGATGTAAATTCCTGTAGCAACACTTCAACACAAACTGTAACAGTGTCGGCACCGCCGATCGTTTCATTCAGCGGATTATCTTCTCCGTATTGCATTTCATCCCCCGCAATTCCTTTGACCGGAAATCCCTCGGGAGGAACTTTTAGCGGAACCGGAATTTCAGCAAATTCATTCTATCCTTCGGTTGCAGGCATTGGAACCTTCACCATTACATATACATATAGCGATATCAATGGTTGTTCAAATACCTCTTCACAAACGGTGACCGTGACTGCGAATCCCGTTCCAACAATTACTGCGGGCGGACCGACCACATTCTGTCAAGGTGGTTCTGTAACCCTTACTGCGAGTGCAGGAACTTCTTACCTCTGGTCAACTGGAAGCACGAATAATTCGATTGTTGTAACCACAGGTGGTCCCTACACGGTGACCGTAACAAATAGCAACGGTTGTCAGGGAACTTCTTTGCCATTCACCATAACTGTGAATCCCGCACCCACAGCCTCAATCACACCCAACGGTCCAACAACATTTTGTCCGGGCGGAGCAGTAATTCTAGTTGCGAATCCAAGTGGTTCAACCTATTTATGGAGTAATGCGGCAACTACACAGAACATCACCGCAACTACAGGAGGTACATATACAGTTACGGTAACAGCGGTTAATGGCTGTTCTGCTGTTTCGGCTCCTGTTATCGTAACCGTCAATCCGCTACCAACAGCGACAATAACACCTGCAGGACCAATCACACTCTGTTCAGGAAGTTCTGCAACATTAACCTCGAGCGCCGGCACCTCTTACCTTTGGTCGAATGGAGCAACCACACAAGCGACGAGTGTTTCAACCGGAGGTAGCTATACAGTTATCGTTACAAGCAATCTTGGTTGTACAAATACCTCTGCTCCCGTAACGGTGAATGTGGTGAATGTTGTTCCGGCAACGATTTCAGCAAGTGGACCCACTTCATTCTGCCCGGGAGGAAATGTAACTTTAACTGCAAATTCAGGAACTTCTTATTTGT
>JAHEYM010000527.1 GCA_023251595.1 Bacteroidota bacterium | reverse complement strand
CGGCTTGGGTATTGGATGGCAATCATTTAAGTCTGCAGCAACTGCATATGCAGAGAACCGTGGATATAATATCAAAACAATTGGAAAAGCCGATTGGTATGATATAGGTGATTATAGTAGCGGAGGTAAATTCAGCAGAAGTTCTTTTGTTATGATGTTAGGTTTAGGATCAGAGTATTTTATTACATATAACATCAGTTTAAAAGCAGAATGGCAATATATTTTTAGTTCGTACAGTAGAGAAAATGTTCTTATCAGCAGCGGTGCAGTAAATGTATATCAAGATAAAAAAGATTATGAATATAAAGTCGGCAACAAATTATCACTTGGTGTAGCGTATTATTTTAATTCTAGTGAATAAAATATTTGAGAAGTGAAGAAATAAATGTCAGTTATTATTGGATTATTCATTGCATCAATCTTGTTCTTAATTAGCTGTATTCATATCTACTGGTTATTTGGCGGCAGATGGGGAATTACCGGTGCAATTCCTACTAAAGATGGCAAACCATTATTCGCTCCTAATCCGGGTACAACTATTTTTGTTGCATTTGCTTTACTCGCAGCCGCACTACTTATCTTGGGTCGAATTGGTTATTTAGTTAATATATTCATTCCAAATTCTTTTTTTTATTACGGAGTTTGGGGATTAACTGTTATATTTTTTATCCGCTCAATTGGAGATTTTAAGTACGTTGGATTCTTCAAAAAAATAAAGGATAGTAAATTTGCATACTGTGATACAAGACTTCATTCGCCCATATGCTTATTAATTTCAATTTCTTCATTGATTATAAACTTAGCGACGCGGTGAGAAGAAATATAAGCTAAACAGAATTAGCCCTGGATAGAATCGCAACACATGTAACGTAATTTTCAGAATGACTCATTGAAATTTTCAATTCTTTACCGTGATTGAGATAATCTTTTAGTGTGCCGTAGAATTTTACTTTCGGAAGTCCGTTCAATTCATTGTAAATCTCAACATCCTGCCAGCTATAAGCTGTATTGGTATCGTTGGAAAGTGCCTTGTAGATCGCTTCTTTAGCTGCAAAGCGTGCGGCAAGATGCTGGTATTTGTTTTTGCGTGAAAGTGAGTAATCAAGTTCCGTTTTGGTATAAATCTTTTTTAAGAAAGCATTGCCGAACTTATCAATGCTCTTTTTAATTCTTTCAATTTCGATTATGTCAATTCCAATTCCCAATACCATATTACTTTCTTCCCTTTCGAATTGGAATTTTTGAATTGAATATGAAATTAAAAGAGACTGACATCGGCATCAACCTTGAAACCTTTTGATTTCAATTGTTCGATTATAATTTTTGTCAATTCTTTTGCTTGCTGAATTGTTGCTTTGAGATCATCCATCAACCCGGAATCATTTAACAGTTTGCCAAAATTATTCTGGTTCTTATTCGTCTTATCCATAAAATCATTTACCTTGCTCAAAATCTCCTTCGATGTTTTCAATACATCGTGAACAGAATTGATTGTCAAAGTAATTGTGTCGCGGTTCGTTTCCAAGAAACTGTTCACGTTCTTGGTTAACTCATTCCCTGATTTCAATAATTTACTTATCTCATCTTTATTGTTCACGACAAGTTTGTTTAGATTATCCGTCAACTTGGTAAGATTTTCTACAGATGTTTTTAGATCGCTTGTAAATTTTTCATCGGTGATTGCTTTATTAAGTGATGTAATAGAAACTTTCACTTCCTTGATTACATCTACAAGATCATTTTGAACAGAACCGAGCATAGCCATCGCCGAAGCAACATCACCTTCAAAGCTTCCCTGCTGAAGCTTTTTATAGTCCAATTCATTACTTGATAAGCCGGGTTTAATTTCAATTTTCTTTCCGCCCATAAGATCGAGCATCATAACGGAAAATTTTGCATCCTCTTTTATAATTATGTCTGAGGGAATATTTAAAAGTGTTACAACTTTATCACCGCTGATTATTATATCATCAACATAACCTTTACGGACACCGTTAACTGTTACCGCATCGCCAACTTCAAGTCCCGATACCGAACTAAACTCAACGGAAACTTCTTTACGCTGTGAACTAACAGTCCAATTTTTTGCCCAGCCATAAATCC
>JAHEYM010000178.1 GCA_023251595.1 Bacteroidota bacterium | reverse complement strand
TTAATCGACAATAACCCCAGACTTCAGGCTGGGGTCGGCAGACACTCACAACACTTCGGGCTTTAGCCCGGAATTTTTTCTAACCTCTAATTCTAAAAGCAATGTCCTACACAAACATCATGATTCACTCTGTTTGGAGAACTAAACGCAGTGAAAGAATCCTTTTTAATTCTACACGAAAAGCAATTCTCGAACACATTAAAGATAATGCGGTTCGCAATAAGATTTTTATCGACACTATAAATGCTGAACCCGAACATGTTCATTGTTTATTCAGGTTGAATGCAGATCTTACAGTTGCGAAGACAATAAACTTAATAAAAGGCGAATCTTCGCACTGGATGAATCAATATAAAATAATTCCGACAAAATTCGAATGGGCGGATAAATACTTCGCCGTCTCGGTAAGTCCCTCACTATTACCGGTTGTACGAAAATATATAATGAATCAGGAAGCGCATCATAAAAAGATGACATTCCAGGAAGAATATAATGAATTTCTAAGAATCACAGGACAGATGATTCCTGGCTAAAGCCCGAATTGTAATGTCGAATCCATTAAACCCCAGCCTGAAGTCTGGAGTTAAGGCGCGGATTCTTTTCATCTTGCAATTCTGTTCCGGGCTAAAGCCCGAATTGTACGGTCGAATCCCTAAACCACAGCCTGAAGTCTGGAGTTAAAGGAGGGTTAAGGTCAGCTTTCGCATACAGGAATCCGTTCTGCGATTAAACCACTACCTTTGCGCCACTAACCACTAACACCTAACCACTAACCACTATCTTCTTTGTTCTCAAAATTAATCCGGTGGTTTGAACGAAACACAAAAACTATGGAGACTCATCTGAAAGAAGGAGAAAAGGCACCCCTTTTCACCCTAAATAACCAAGACGGTAAACCTGTAAATCTCAAAGATTATCTCGGGAAAAAAGTCATTCTATATTTCTACCCAAAAGACGATACATCAGGCTGTACGCTCGAGTCATGTAATTTACGCGATAATTATCCTAAACTGAAGAAGTCGGGTTATGAAGTTATAGGTGTAAGCTGCGATCCTGAAAAGTCGCATATTAAATTCATCAAAAAATTCAACCTGCCATTTCAACTGCTTGCCGATACCGAAAAAATTGTGGTTAATCTTTATGGTGTTTACGGCGAAAAAAAGATGTACGGTCGCGCTTACATGGGCATCATCCGTACTACCTTTGTGGTCGACGAAAAAGGAAAGATTGAGAAAATTATCAGAGATGTCGATACTGCAAATCACACAGAACAAATTATAGGAGGAAAAAAATAATGATTTTTCAGGAAGATCTAAACCAGAGACTTTTTAACATCCGTCATGAGTTTGCGAACGAAGAATTCGATGAATCCAAGGCAAGTAAGAATCCATTCGAAGAGTTCGGATATTGGATGGATGAGGCACTGAAAGCCGAGGTATCTGAGCCAAATGCAGTAACGCTTGCAACTTGTTCATCCGACGGAAAACCTACTGCACGTGTCGTTTTACTTCGAGGTTTCGATGAAAAAGGATTTGTTTTCTTTACAAATTATAACAGTCGGAAGGGAGATGAAATCGATGCAAATCCAAACGTTTGTCTAAATTTTTTCTGGACAGAAATCGGTCGTCAGGTGAGAATTCAGGGCGTTGCTTCGAAAATTCCTTCTGCCGATTCAGAAGAATATTTCAACTCACGACCACGCGAGAGTCAAATTGGTGCATGGGCTTCATACCAAAGTGAAGAATTGGAGAGTGCACAGGAGCTTAAAGAAAAAGTGGCTGAAATCGAGAAACGTTATGAAGGTCGAGATGTGCCACGTCCCGAACATTGGGGTGGTTACTGTGTTTCACCCGATTACATAGAATTCTGGCAAGGACGAATGAGCCGACTTCATGATCGGTTGGTTTATAGCCGCGATGATTCGGGGATTTGGACGTTAGGCAGATTATCTCCTTAACCCTATTTCTCCGCTTTTTCGGTTTTCTTTGCTTTTTTCTTCGGCTCTGCATCCGCAACAGGCGCAGCTTTCGCAGGTTTTTCAGCAGCCGCTGGTCTTGGCTTAACCGGCTTACGTTTCAAACGAGTTACGCCATAAGACCCCATCGTTCTTTTACCTTTTAATGATTTTTTATCTCCTCTTCCCATTGTAGATTTCTAAATTAGTTTGTTGAATCGGATGCAAATGTAGCTCTTAATTCGGATTTCGAAAAATTTCTCCCCACAAACAGCTAATTTTACACGTGATGGGCAGGATTGGAATTTTGGGGAAATTGATTTTTTTTATCGGGATTATATTAATCGATCTCTATGTTTTTCAAGCAGTAAAGACGGCATCAAAGAAATTAAATAATAAGGTCAGAAAAATCATTTTTATCGCATATTGGAGTTTGACTGTTTTCTCATGTTCTGTTCTCATCGCCTGGGCAGTCATCGGTGTCGAACATCTGCCCAGAGCTTTCATTCTATATGGATTTGGGTTGGTGGTCGTTTCTTTTTTCGCCAAACTTTTCACTATTATATTTTTATTAATCGACGATATTATAAGAGTATTTCGATTTATTTTCAGAAAAATTAATTCCATATTTTCTGCGACCGATCCGACTCCCGGTCAAGAGAAAATTACCAGAATAAAATTCCTTAGTCAGACTGGACTTATCATGTCCGCACTCCCCTTCACTTCAATGATTTACGGGATGATTCGTGGTCCTTTTCGGTTTGAAGTTCGCAAGATTAATCTAAGTTTTCCTAATCTTCCACAAGCGTTCGACAAAATCAGGATTTTACAAATATCCGATATTCACTCCGGCAGTTTTCTTTCAACCGAACCCATGCAACGACTGGTAAATGTGGTTCTTGAACAAAAACCGGATCTTATATTTTTTACCGGCGATCTGGTGAATAATATGACTTCCGAAGTGCATGAATTCGTCGATATCATCAAAAAAATTGAAGCACCGATGGGTGTTTATTCCATCTTAGGAAATCACGATTATGGTGATTATGTGCAGTGGCCGACCCATGAAGAGAAAAAGGCAAATCTCGATGAGCTCAAAAAAGTTCAGAATGACCTTGGATGGAAATTATTGTTAAACGAAAATGTTTTAATCGAAAAAGATGGAGAATCGATAGGACTTGTCGGCGTTGAAAATTGGAGTAGAATGTTGCGATTCCCGAAGTACGGAGACACTGACAAAGCAGTTGCGAATATGCCTTCTGTTCCTTTTAAAATTCTTCTTTCACACGATCCGTCTCACTGGAAAGCAGAGATACTGAAACGCTTTAAAGACATGGATCTCACTCTGTCAGGTCATACGCATGGATTTCAGTTTGGAGTAGAAATTCCAAACTTTAAATGGAGTCCGGTTCAATATGTTTACAAGGAATGGGCAGGTTTATACCAAAGTGGATCACAATATCTATATGTCAATCGTGGCGCCGGTTTTCTTGGTTATCCCGGACGGGTTGGCATCATGCCCGAGATAACTGTTTTCGAGCTTAACCGAAGTTTATCTTAACTTTGCGTTTTCTTGCAAAATTTCACCTTTCACATGCAGAACAGAGTTACACAATTGTTCGGAATTCAATATCCGATCATTCAGGCAGGTATGATTTGGAATAGCGGCTGGAGACTCGCGTCTGCGGTTTCCAATGCAGGTGGACTCGGCTTGATCGGTTCAGGTTCGATGTATCCTGAAGTGTTGAAGGAACACATTGTTAAGTGCAAACAAAACACGCAAAAACCTTTTGGGGTGAATGTTCCGATTATGTATCCCGACATTGATAAACATATTCAAATAATTATTGATGAAGGGGTGAAAATTGTATTCAGTTCGGCAGGAAATCCCGCGATATGGACCAAAGAATTAAAGTCGCACGGAATCACAGTTGTGCATGTTATTTCTAATTCTAAGTTTGCGATGAAAGCTTCAGAAGCCGGTGTGGATGCAGTTGTTGCAGAAGGTTTTGAAGCTGGTGGACATAATGGCAAAGAGGAAACAACAACTTTATGTCTTTTGCCGATGATTAAAGATGCAGTTCAAATTCCAATTATCGCAGCAGGCGGAATTGCTTCAGGAAAAGCCATGTTAGCAGCTTTTGCACTAGGTGCAGAGGGTGTTCAGATTGGAACACGTTTCGTTGCCTCGATTGAAAGCTCTGGTCATGTTGAATTTAAGAAGAAATTAATTAATACAAAAGAGGGCGATACAATTCTCGCACTTAAAAAATTAACTCCTGTCCGTTTAATTAAAAATGAATTTTACAAACAAGTCGAAGAAGCTGAAAACCGCGGTGCTACTGCCGAAGAATTAAAAAATATATTGGGAAGAAGTCGCGCGAAAAAAGGAATGTTCGAAGGAGATATGATTGAGGGTGAATTGGAAGTCGGACAAATATCCGCACATATAAAAGAAATTCTTCCCGCAGCCGAAATCGTTAAAAATATTTGGGGTGAATTTTGTGTTGCGCTGGAAGAAATAAAGAAATTATAAATCAAATCATACGGGCGATTCATGAATCGCCCCTTCAAAATAAATAAAATGATAACATTTGATAAATATGTTTTGGAAAACGGTCTCCGTGTTATATTACATGAAGATCATTCAACACCGCTGGCAGCCGTAAATGTTTTATACGACGTTGGTTCACGAGATGAAACGCCTGAAAAAACCGGATTTGCACATTTATTCGAACATTTAATGTTCGGCGGATCAGTAAATATTCCTGATTTTGATGGACCGTTGCAACGTGTTGGTGGAAGTTCGAATGCATTCACAAATCCCGATATCACTAATTATTATGAGACATTACCTGCAACGAATTTAGAAACAGCACTTTGGCTTGAGTCGGACAGGATGCTCTCACTGGGTTTTTCAGAAAAAAGTCTTGAAGTACAACGATCGGTTGTGATTGAAGAATTTCGTGAACGTTATTTAAATCAACCTTATGGTGATTCGTGGTTACTGCTTCGTCCATTGGCATATAAAGTTCATCCATATCAATGGTCAACAATAGGAAAAGAAATTTCACATATTCAGGATGCGCGACTCGATGATGTAAAATCTTTTTTCAAAACACATTATCATCCTGCTAACGCTGTACTTTGTATTGCCGGAAATATACAAAATACAGAAATGAAAAAAATGGTAGATAAATGGTTTGGTTCCATTCCTTCTTCACCAACAAAAGTACGAAATCTTCCCGTAGAACCCACACAGACTGAACGTCGCAGCAAGACCGTGGAGAAAGATGTCCCAGCATCAATCATATATAAATTATATCATTGTTGTGCCAGAAATGATCGCGAATATCACGCGACAGATTTAATTACTGATATACTATCAAAGGGAAAATCATCCAGATTATATTCTGATCTTGTCGTGGATAAGAAATTATTCAGTTCGATTGATGCTTACATGATGGGAAGTTTCGATAAAGGTTTGATTGCGATTGAAGGGAAACTTGCGGAAGGAATTTCGGTTTCTGATGCGAATGATGCGATCGAAGAAAAATTGATGGAATTGGTCAATCATGAAGTATCAGAACGTGAATTGTCCAAGGTAAAAAACAAGTTGGAAACAGCATTTCAACTTTCGGAAATGGAGGTATTAAACAAAGCAATGAACCTCTGCATGATGGAATTGCTGGGTGATGCTTCCGGAGTGAATGAAGAAATGAATAAATACAGAAATGTGATGCCCGATCAAATTAGAGCTATTGCATCTTCAGTTTTTTCACCCGAAAATTGTTCAACATTATATTATTTATCTAAAAACCACAAGCGTTAATTATGGATATACTTGATAGAAAAACAGCACCCGCTCCGGGCGCCTTCACTGCGGTTAAATATATAAATCCCGAATCACATCAATTACGAAATGGTGTTCCTGTATATTTTCTGGAAGGTGGCACACAGGAAGTAACAAGGTTTCATTTTATATTTGAAGCCGGCCTTCGTCATTCAGATAAAACATTCCTTCCTGCAGCAACAAACCAGATGCTCGCGGAAGGAACTAAAAAATATTCAGGCGTCGAACTCGCCGAACAAATAGATTTTTATGGTTCTTCGCGACAAGCCTGGATAGACCACGATTGGTCAGGTGTGGGACTCACCGGGTTGAGTAAACATAGTGCGGATGTTTTACCGTTTATTGCAGAAATACTGAATTCTGCCACATTTCCGGAAAAAGAACTGAGTCTGTTGCTTAACCGAAACAGGCAGTCTCTTTTAATTAATAATATGAAAGTGGATTATGTGTGCCGTGGACTTTTTTTCTCAACATTATTCGGAAAAAATCACCCTTATGGTGCTATACTTGAAGAAAAAAATCTCAATATTATTGACAGGGGACTCCTTCTCAACTATTATAACACGAACTATAAGAATGGCGCGATGACCGTGATTGTTTCCGGAAAACCCGGAAGCGATACCCTCTTTCTATTAGAAGAAAATTTTGGCTCATCGGCATTTCATGCGCCTTCGATTCAGCAAAATATTTTGCCGGCACCTGTCTCTTCTACACAAAAAAATATATTTATTGAAAAACCGGATGCGGTTCAATCTGCAATAATGATAGGGAGAAGATTGTTTACAAAAACTCATCCCGATTATTTTCCAATGTTGATATTAAATACGGTTTTCGGAGGTTATTTCGGTTCACGACTTATGACAAATATTCGCGAAGATAAAGGATATACATACGGTATACATTCTTCCATTCAATCGCATTTATCGGAAGGGTATTTCCGCATTTCCACCAAAGTTGGGGTTGATGTATGTAAACCCGCATTGGTCGAAATATATAAAGAATTAGACCGAATGAAAGAGGAACCGATTGGCGGAGAAGAACTCAATCTGGTTCGGAATTATTTGTACGGATCATTTTTACAAAGTCTCGACGGGCCATTCGGTAGTGCTGAGAGTTTCGCAGGTTTACTTGGCTTCGGTCTTACGTACGATTATTTTGATAAATATCTTGAAACGCTACAAACGGTTACACCAGAGTTACTCATGGAACTCGCGCAAAAATATTGGAACCCTGAGGATTTTTACGAAGTTGTGGTTGGTAAAATGTAATTAAGCAATAAATTTTTCAATATATATAGATGAAACAAAGTTATCTCATTATATTACTATTTCTTTTTTCTCAGTTTTCCGGTTGCCGAAACAAACCTGATAAACCGGAACATTCAGCTCCCCGTTTCCGCATTAAATCATTATCCACAAATCCCTCCAAACCCATTCAACTCAAAGGACTATTAAAACCAGGTTTTAATAATTTCGTTATTGATCGTGTTCCTATCGATATAATTGTACCAAATGGAAAAGTAAAAGGAACCATTTTAGTTTTACCTGGTTGGGATTTTTCGCGTGATCAATGGTGTCTGAATACTACATTATGTCAAAAAGCAGAAGAAAAAGGCTATTGTTTGGTTATGCCGGAAATGGGTCTCAGTGTTTATTCCTGGAATTATTATCCGGAAACGAGACCGGACTGGAGCATGGCACCAACAGGTGGTTGGGTTATAAAAAATATGCTTCCAAGATTACATAAAAAATTCGGTTTATTCGAACATGGTTGTCGTAATTTTCTACTCGGGCTGTCAACAGGTGGGCGTGGAGTTGCAATCATTGCACTACGAACAGGCACACTATTCAAAGCTGGCTCTGCATTATCAGGCGATTTTGATCAAACACTCGATCACGATGACGCAGTAATCACAGGATTTTACGGCTCCTATTATGAATTTCAGGAACGATGGGAAAGTGTCGATAATCCATCAAATGCAGCGGAATTTCTTCAAACACCATTATTTCTCGCCCACGGAATTGCAGACCAAATTGTACCGGTTCAGCAAACTGAAGAATTTTACAGAACTTT
>JAHEYM010000516.1 GCA_023251595.1 Bacteroidota bacterium | reverse complement strand
GAAAGTCATTTCGCTGAACGCGAATGTTTATAAGGTAGTAGAGAATCAGAAAAGTCCGACGATCGAGTCATACTCCCCTACTCTTCCAGGTTCAGAAAACAAAGTGAAGATTCGTGAAAGAGTAGCCGCAACCGGAAAAATATCTTTACCCGAAGCCGAACTGGTTGTGTCGGGTGGAAGAGGATTGAAAGGTCCGGAGAACTGGGGAATGATCGAAGAACTTGCCGGCCTATTAGGCGCTGCAACAGCATGTTCAAAACCGGTGTCGGATGCAGATTGGAGACCACATTCGGAGCATGTCGGTCAGACCGGAATAGCAATTTCTCCTAATCTTTATCTTGCCATCGGAATTTCGGGTGCGATACAACATCTTGCCGGTGTAAGTTCATCGAAATGCATTGTGGTTATCAATAAAGACCCCGAAGCTCCCTTCTTCAAAGCGGCAGATTATGGCATTGTTGGTGATGCATTCGAAGTTGTTCCAAAACTCATTGAGGCTGTGCGCCAATTAAAAGCAGGATCAAATTAAGGTTGATAGTTAGGAATTGAAGATATATTATTAGTTTTGTAGTTCATGAAAAAACTCAGGTTAGAGATCATCGGACTCTCCTATAGTCAGACACAGTCCGGCGCATACGCACTGGTTTTGGGGGAAGAAGGTGGAAGAAGACGATTACCGATTATCATAGGAGGCTTTGAAGCGCAGGCGATAGCGATAGAGTTAGAGAAAATGCAGCCCAGCCGCCCGCTGACACATGATCTTTTCAAGAATTTTGCGACTTCCTATGGAATCGACATTACCGAAGTGATTATTTATAACCTGGTGGAAGGTATTTTTTATGCGAAGTTGATATGTACTGATGGAAATAAACAACTCGAAATTGATGCCCGCACTTCGGATGCTATTGCGATTGCGGTGAGATTCAGTTGTCCGATTTATACTTACGAATTTATTTTAGCGACAGCAGGCATTGTTTTGGAGGAAGCTGCGCCGGGTGAAGAAGAGATGGTTGAGAAACACGACAAACCAGAAACGCCTAAGAGTTCTGACACCGAAATTACCGCCCAGACCGAAGCCGAATTAAAAGAACAATTAAGGGCAGCGATTGAAGAAGAGGCATACGAAAAAGCGTCGAAAATTCGGGACGAATTGGCGAAGAGAAGGAAGAAACAATAACGTTTCAATTAATGAGGATATTTATTTTATAGATCTTTGATACATAAATAAAATGCTAATCAAAGCATGGTATCAAGAAAATTCAACACAGAGTACGCAGAGGATTCAGAGTTTCACAGAGGCAGAATACGATTTACCTTCCATTAAAAACAAGTCAAAACATTTCTCTGTGACACTCCGTCAACTCCGCGGTCTCTGTGTTGAAAATAAGATTACAATTTACCTTGAACTCATTGTAAAGAACAGAATATTCGTGCAACAAAGTCCTCTTGTAAGATGAAAAAACTGACCCGATATTTTTTTGTCTCAATAATTCCTGTTCTTTTTCTGCTATCCTTCCAGCCTCAAACTGTTTATGCAGAACAACCGATTAAATCGGGAAGTGGTGTAGTAGATACGGCTGCAAATAAACCTTCTCCAAAAGAGAATAATTCTTTAGGTGAAGACAGTACACTTCATCCAAAAGCTGCAACAGAAATAAAAACCGAACCGGAAATTAAATATATATTTAAAGAATCTTCCATTAATTTTAATTCTATATGGAGAGGCGTGATCGGATTAATTTCGATTCTTTTACTCGCGTTTATATTCAGCAGCAATCGCAGGGCTATTCCCTGGAAACTGGTGTTTTCCGGTATAGGCATCATCCTGCTTATTGCGCTTGGCATGTTGAAGATCGGATTTATTCAGCAATTTTTCGAGATGATTGCGCATGTTTTTGTGAAGATACTTTCGTTTACACGTGAAGGATCGAATTTCATGTTTGGGAAAATTCTCGACATGAATTCATTCGGATTTATATTCGCATTTCAGATTCTGCCTACAATTATTTTCTTTTCCGCACTCGCAAGTTTATTATATTATTTAGGAATATTACAACGTGTGGTTTACGGACTAGCCTGGCTTTTAAGCAAGGCGATGAAAATGTCGGGTGCAGAAAGT
>JAHEYM010000177.1 GCA_023251595.1 Bacteroidota bacterium | reverse complement strand
AAATTTCTTTTCCGACACTCGGAAGAGGAGAGAAATCACATGATGAAGATCTTAAAATATATATTAAAACGGGGTGCTGATGTGGAGATTATTGCTGTACCTGCTCCACATGATAATCCCGAGTGTATCAATAGTTGCTTTACCAAAATATTTGAACACGAAGTAGAAAATACGAAAGCCATTTACAAATTAGTAAAAATGAGCTTTGATGAAGAAGATTGGGCAACATGGAATTTTATGCAATGGTTTGTGAAAGAACAGGCGGAAGAGGAAACAATGGCTAGAAATTTACTGGATAAAATTAAAATAGCAGGTGGACAGGAAGTAGGAAGCACTGAATTATACTCTTTAGATCGGGATCTTCAAAAATCTCAGGAAGAAGCAGATACAAAAGTGTAAAATACCGTATTTCAAAATGGTTAAAATTTATAATAATGTGTGAATTCCGTAATAAAAGAAAATGATTATATAACTATTTTAGTTATTAATAAGACACCTTTGTGCTGTTGTAAAGATTTATTTGCAACGTAAACTACAATAAAATGACACCTATGACAGCACCGGCTAAAACGGAAAAATCTAAAGATTCGTCAGCAGAAAATCAAAAAGGAATCGAAAACCACAAAAACGCTGCGAAACATCATCAGGAAGCAGCTAAACATCATCAGGATGCAGCCCAACATCACCAGGATGGCAATCATGACAAAGCTGCGGCAAGTACTGTTAAAGCTCAGGGACATCAAACACTCGCAACAGAACATCAGAGAGAGGATGTAAAACATCATGCTATTAATGGATAATCAGTTCTGAAATTTGTCTGGATTTTTTATAAAAGCACTTTTATCTTTATGGTGAAAGTGCTCTTTTCTTTGTACCAAAAGAATCGGACCGGACTTTTTGCCTGTTAGATATAGTACTCGATTTCCATTGATGATGATCAAATTGTTTTTTGATAAGCATCATATACATTTTTTTTAATCGGTATAACTTTGCCAAATTGAAATAGCATCCATGGAAGTCATGGATTAGTAGAGGTTTATTAGTCATGAAAACTTTAAACAGTTGCAACGATTTGATCATAGATAAGTTGGGACATCTATATTTTGAAGGACCACGATGTCATCCTTTTTGTGAAAAAGAAAGCTCGAGAAGTTCAACTCGAATCGAAGGTATTCCTGATTCATATCAGGAACAATTATGCCAAAATGCTAAAAGGACAAAAAGCTGGAGACTTAACATTAAAAATATGGTAAGCGTCAGATGTAAAATGGTAGTGAATGCAGTGTTGGAAAGTATGGATATATCTGCCACTTTGGTTGAATTGGGAACTGTTGATATCACAGAAAATCTGTCAAAAGCAAAACGACAACAATTAAAAACCACATTAAAGTTGTTTGGCTTGGAACTTATAGAGGACAAAAAAGAAGTACTTGTAGAAGAAATAGTAAATATAATTGTTCAAATGATTCATCACTCGGATGAACAACTAAAAACAAATTTTTCAGATTACCTCAGTAAGCAATTAAATCACGATTACACATATCTTTCGAATCTCTTTTCTGAGATAAAAGGGAGTACCATAGAACATTTTATCATTTCACATGAAATTGAAGTTGCAAAAGAATTTCTGAGCTATCATGAACTTACGCTTTCAGAGATAGCCTGGAAACTTCATTATTGCAGCGTAGCGCATCTTTCCCATCAATTTAAACTGGTAACCGGACTCACGCCGACCGAATATAAAAACGCTGAAATGCAGAAACGCATTCCGATCGAGAATGTTTAGTCACTTTAACTGCGAATACTTTATCTTGCAGTATGTTCTTTCACCACTTTAACCGAGTATGAATAAGGAATAATTTTTTTTCCATGAGTTACTGCATATACTTTTGTGAATTCGGCACCAATATATAGAATAATAGCTGAGTAATAAACCCAAACAAGAATCAGAATAATCGATCCGGCAGCACCATAAACGGAGGCGATTGCGGAACTACCCAGGTATGCACCGATCGCGAATTTACCAATCATGAACAGAACAGCCGTAAAAGAAGCCCCGATGATGCAATCTATAAGAACCACTTTCCCATCAGGTAACGTTTTGAAAATTACAGCAAACAGGAGTGTGATGATCACAAAAACGATTAGAACATTCAATACATTAAATAAGTATATGGTATCATGGGGAAAATATATTGCTAATCTAGTACTCAGGACATCCATTAATGAATTAACAATTAAACTAACCATTAACAAAAATCCGACGGAACCTATCATTGAAAATGAAACAAGTCTGTTTTTGAGAAATTTTATCAGACCACGTTTTGGTTTTGCCCTAATGCCCCATATCAGATTGATAGAATCCTGAATTTCCGAAAACACCCCGGATGCCCCCACGAGCAAAACAATAACACTAATGATTGTGACAATTGTGCTGCTCTGTGAAAGTTTTACATTTTTAATCAGTTCCTGAATTTGTACTGCTGCATCCTGACCCACCAATCCATTTATCTGACCAACAATTTCACCCTGCACCGCATCCTTGCCAAAAAAGAAACCACATAAACTAATAATAATAAGCAGTAGAGGTGGTAGCGCGAAAATTGTATAGTAAGACAAAGCTGCACTTAGTTTGACCCCATTATCGGAAGAGAACTCACTCACCGTTTTTTTTAGCAAATTCCAAATTACTTTTGTCGCTTTCTTAAATCGATTCATTTCAGATTAATTTATCATACAGTTGTAAAATTGCTTAAATTATTGAAAGATTGATATTGAAGGTTTTCCAATTTCAAAATCTCTGAATCCAAAATCAGTTGTTTTGAATGAATTTGATTTAAGGATGTTATTTCCTGCACCAGGCATTACAGGATAAAATGAAATAGAAAACTGAAAGGTACTGATAATCAGATTTTCGTTTTTGATCAATACCCCGAGACTGACTTGTGAATAAACATTGCTGTTTCTAAAATTTTTAAGATCATTTCCAATCATTCCTGTCGAAAAAATAAAATAAGGACCAAACCGGAATCCTAAAAGATTCCATGGTGCATAAGACTGTGTTTGAAGAGTCAATACAGCTTTTTTTGTGCCTATAGTGGTAAAATCGTTGAACCCCAATATTCCATTTTCATTATTCATAGTTAAATTCTCATAATAAAACCGATGAATTCCCAGTGTGAGTTGAGGTTTTATAAATTGTCTGAATTTCCATTTACCTATTTCGAATAACCCGGTCAGATAATTCACACCGGCTATAAAGACGCCTTGCTCGGTGTGTAATGACCGAAAAAACGTTCCATATTCAAAATTGCAACTTAAGTAACCCCATTTGTCATAATTGCCATAGGATACTCTAAACCCTGAATAGGTTCTGCTACTATTGTCCCTTAATTGATAACCATAGGTAATTCCGTACACAGTACCCACGGGTACATCTTCGGTCTGACCGAACTTAAATATGAATTTATCCTTAATATATTTTCGTTTCGAAATGCCAATTCCTGCCAGATAAAAAACTTCATTCGATAACAAGTGATATGGATCAAACATTTCCTGCGATTTTTCCATATAATGCGTTCGCAGCAATCTGGCTCCGATAATTAAATTTGTCGTCCGCTCATCTACGGAGTTCCCTTTAAAGATGTTCAAAGATTTTCCCGCCCAAAAATCCTGAGATTTAAATTTATAATGTCTCGTTGCATAAAATGAATTATTTAAGAAGATCGAATCTGTTTGAGAATGTTGACCAAGAAATATACGACCCGCCCATTTGGCAAGGGGTGAAAAGAAAGGTCTGTCGAACGCAAAGTTTTTTGTATAATTTTTATTTTCGTCAACGGAATATTGAGCAGTTGAACTGATGTAGGTATTTCCTATATTGGGAATAAAATATGTTGCATTCAACGCATCTTTACCTGTCGTCTGATACCAGGTAAAATTGTTTTGATATTCATGACCAAATCCCAAAATATTTTTATCATTTACATTTATTATAACCTGAGTAGGTGAAATTTCCAATTTAAGATTTATAGTCCATTTATCAATCTCCCGGATAAGAATATCGACCGAGTCGGAATTAGCTGAAACCACTTTTAAAAAAAACGAAACTTCCCGAACATAACTCTGACTTCTGACGAGACGTTCAGATTCTTTTACAAGCAATGAGTCAAATGCCTGATTTTGCCGGATTAGAAGCAGGTTGCGAATGGTAATTTTTTGAGACTTCAAATGTAACCAATTTCCGGATTTAGATAAAATATTTTGTGGAGAGGCGCAGGTATCAGAAATTGAATAACCGAAAGGATCCAATGTCATAATTTTTATTTGCCGGATTATTTTCCCTTCGAATGCCGCATATTCCGTTTGTACCGGAATCGCAGACGTATTATTTTCTTCGATATCGGTTGGTATTCCATCCGGAACCCGCTTGAAAATCAACTTATAGAGAAAACGAGTAACTTTACCCTTCTTTGAAAATGTTTGAATACTTCTATAAACCTTGGTAGAATCTGTTTTTTCACGTGAAGATTGAGCAATCGCTGAATCAGTCCCAGAAATAGCAAGAAACAAAAGTCCGAAAATGATTTTCAACAACATTTATTTTCACAATAATTGAATATTCACCTGTTCTCATAAAATTTACTATTTTTTTTCATCTTTTGCTTTTTCTTCTTTTGCTTTTTCTTCTTTTGCCTTTTCATCCTTTGCCTTTTTATCGGCGGCTTTCTTTTCATCATTGATTATCTTTTTCTTCGCATCTTCTGCTGCTTTTTCTTTCTTGTTAAAAAATCCTTTCAATAGAAAATTATGTTTGGCAGCCTCCATATTTTCATCAAGCCCAAGACTACTCTGTTTAAGATGCACGATTGTCTGATTAATATTTTCGGCAATTGTTGAATCCTGAATTAATCTGCCTAGTGTACCATTCCCACTATTAATTTTAATCATGATTTCCGCGAGTTGTTGGGTAATAACTTCTGCATTACCCGCGGTCACCTGCAAACTTGCCATGATGGTGCCGGTTTCAACAGGTTCTGTTGAAGTAAGTTGATCACCATCTTTTGCAAGCGGTGCATCCAAACTACCTTGAGAAATAATTAAAAGCCGATCGCCGATGAGTCCCTCGGAGCCAATGCCAACTTCGCAATCCGTTCTTATAAACTTTTGAATTTCTTTCCGGATCAGCATATCCACTTTAACCGTAGAGTCATTAATAATAGTTAAGTCATCCACCGTCCCGACGGTAATGCCGGAAAACCGTACGTTGTTTCCAACCTGCAATCCACTTACATTATAAAAAGTTGTTGAAAGTTTAAAAACAGGATTAAACAGATTTTTTTGTTTGCCGATAATAAATATCGCCAAAACGAATAGTGCTAATCCACCGGCTACAAACAAACCAAGTCTGATTTTAAATTTTTGTGAATGTGTTTCCATAATATTAATTATTTAAAAAATGATTCAATAACCGGATCTGATGAATTTTCAAAAGATTTCAGATCTCCTTCTTCATAAACTTCACCATCTTTTAACATAATCATGCGGTCAGATGTAATGCCTGCGCATTTGATATCATGCGTAATTATAATAGAAGATGTTTTATATTTTTTTTGAACTTCATTAATCAACAAACTAATTTCACCGGAAGTGACCGGATCGAGTCCCGTAGTAGGTTCATCATAGAGCATGATTTGCGGATCAACAACAATTGTACGCGCAAGACTAATCCTTTTTCGCATTCCTCCGGATAACTGAGAAGGCATTTTATTCAAAGCATCTTTCAACCCCACATTTTCGAGTACTTCATTTACTTTTGTTTCTATCTCCTTTTCTGTAAGATTATTTTTAATTCTGCGTAATGCGAATTCCATATTCTCCTTCACGCTCATCGAATCATACAGCGCACCACTCTGAAAAAGAAAACCTATTTTTTGTCTCAATTCTCCGAGTTCTTTTCTCTTCAATGAGCTCACATTCTTGTCAAATACATTAATTGTTCCGCCATCTGTATTTAATAATCCCACAATGCATTTAATCAAAACGGATTTACCTGAACCTGATTTACCAAGAACGACCAGGTTTTCACCACTATAAAGTTTTAAAGAAATGTTTTTCAAAACTTCCTGTTTACCGAAATATTTCTTCAGATTATTTATTTCAATCACAGGTTTTGAAGTTCCCGTTTCATGTACGTTAATCTTTTCGGGTTTTGATTTCTTGTTGTCCATCATTGTATCATATCAGTAATCTGAACCGCGATCATATCAACAATTATAACCAGAAGTGAGGACAAGACAACGGCTGAATTCGCAGCAATACCAACACTTTCAGTTCCACGTCCCGCATTATAACCTTTATAACATCCAACCACTCCTATGACTGCTCCGAATAAAAATGTTTTTATAAATGCAGGCAAAAAATCCATAAAAGTAAGCCGACCGAATGCTTGTGAAGAGAAAAGAACAAAGCTAACGTCTCCTTTAATATTCGCGCCAATCCAACTTCCAAAGATGCCCAACGCATCTGCATATAGAACCAGGAGTGGAATCATGATCGTTGCCGCTATAACTCTTGTGACAACCAGAAATCGCATTGGATTAATTGAAGATACTTCCATCGCATCGATCTGCTCGGTAACTTTCATTGAACCTAATTCAGCACCAATTCCGGAACCGATTTTACCGGCACAGATTAATGCAATAATTACGGGACCCATTTCCCTTATTAATGAAATCGACACCATTCGCGGAAGCATACTTACAGCTCCGAAAGTAACGAGTGCAGGTCGTGACTGTATAGTTAGTACCAAACCCATAATAATTCCGGTGATGGAAATAAGTGGCAAAGATTTATATCCAATTTGAAAACATTGACGGAAGAATTCTTTGAATTCAAATTTTCTGGTGAATGTTTCTCTTATAATTTTGGTTATAAATAAAAATACATCTGCAATATTTGAAAGAAACCCGCCAGCTTCTTCTGTTCTGGCAATCGTTTTTTCACTAAGCGCGATAGAATGCTTCGTAGCAAAGGTTTTAACCTTAAGTACCGGATTAATTGGTTTCATCTAATATAAATGGAAAATTGAATTTTTGTGTTTCTGCAAATTTAAGTCACTTTTAACGGAGGTCTCTTACAGAACTCGTAAAATAAGTTACATAATTCACAGACTATAAAGATTAACACATCTGAAATTTGGGTTTTTTCCTCCAAATAATTAGTTGCCACATGTGAATGATGCAATTTCTTTTAAAGGTTATGTAACGATATGGTTCCCGAATCAAAGGATCTTTGTGCAATAATTACTTACACTCATTAAAATAAATAACATGAAATTCAAACTTAGTTTTCTTCTTCTAGTGCTCACACTTATGTTAAATTCCTGTCTGACACCCCAACGATCTGCGGCACAGGTGTCTGTCAATTTTCAGGTTTTTTATGATGAGTTAAGTCCGTATGGAAACTGGATAGAAAATCCGGAATATGGATATGTGTGGGTTCCTAATGTCGCACCCGGCTTCACGCCTTATGGCACGAATGGGTATTGGGTTTTCACAGACGCGGGATGGACTTGGGTTTCTACATATCCCTGGGGATGGGCTCCATTTCATTATGGTCGTTGGTATTCAGATCCAATGTATGGTCCTATCTGGGTCCCGGGAAATGAATGGGGACCGGGATGGGTTGTTTGGAGGAGATCTGAAGGCTATTATGGATGGGCTCCGATTGAACCGGGCATCAGCATTACAATTGCCTACGGAAATAATTATTACGTTCCAAATGACAGATGGGTAATTGTAAGAGACAGAGATTTCGGAACTTCAAATACAAATAATTATTACGTGAATAATTCGAATAATACAACAATCATAAATAATTCGACAGTCATTAATAATATACAGGTTGATAAATCAAGAAATGTTACATACAA
>JAHEYM010000176.1:4510-7956 GCA_023251595.1 Bacteroidota bacterium | reverse complement strand
TCGCGGTTACATCATCCCCTTTCTCGCCATCACCGCGGGTTACAGCCTGGACCAGTATACCGTGAGAATATTTTAGTCCGATGGCTATTCCGTCGAATTTCAGTTCACAAACATATTCAAGATCATCGCCGATAACTTTTCTAACGCGCTCATCGAAAGCTGTGAGTTCTTCTTCCGAGTAAGTGTTGTCGAGCGAAAGCATCGGGTATTGATGTTTCACTGTCTGAAAATCTTTTATCACTTCACCGCCGACTCTTTTTGTTGGGGAATTCTCATCCGCCAAATCCGGAAACTCCTTCTCGAGACGGGCAAGTTCAGCCAACAACTTATCGAATTCAAAGTCGCTGACGGAAGGATCGGCGAGCACATAATATCTATAATTATGCTCCTGAAGCGTTTCAGTTAACTTTTGAATTTTACTTTTTGCTTCAGCGGCAGTCATTTGCTTATTAATAGTTTTATGAATTTGTTCCCCGGCCCCTGAGCTTGTCGAAGGGTTTGAAGGGAAGTGCAAAAGTACTACTTCTTGCAACGAATCATTCTGTCGCGTTCACTTAGGTCTTTTCGGATTTCAATCTCACGAAATCCTTTCTCATGAAGAAGTTTAGAGACTTCATGTGCAAAATTCATATTACACTCCAGAAAAAGGTAATCATTCGAGAGGAGATGGCCTTGTGCGAAAGAAGCGATTGATTTATAAAATTTCAGGGGATCATTCTCCGGAGCGAACAACGCCAGATGTGGTTCAAAGTCAAGCACATTGGGTTTCATCTGGTTTTTATCGTTGGAGGTAACATAAGGAGGATTGCTCACGATGAGGTTGTATGGAGGAAGTTTATGATACCCTGTCTCATCATTAATATCACACAAGAAAAAATATGCTTGCAGATTGTTTTGGTCAGCGTTCGATTTCGCGACTTCAATTGCTTCACCCGAAACATCCAAACCATTTACCTTTGCATTTGGAAAAATTGATTTGAGAGCGAGTGCGATGCAACCACTCCCAGTTCCGATATCCAGAATATTACTTGAATCTTCGGATAAATTTATGAACGGAATTGTTGAACGAATCCAATAAATCAGTTCTTCCGTTTCGGGCCGTGGGATGAGTACATTTTCATTCACTCTGATCTTCAAACCAAAAAATTCTGTATGACCTAAAACGTATTGTGGTGGCTTACCAGTTTCGAGTTCCTTTAAAATATGCAAAGATTTTTCGACAATTTTTGGTTGAAGTTCTTCATCTTTATTCACCAGAAAATCCATCAATCTGAAGCCGGTTAGTTCCGAAAGAATGAGACGAAAAATATTTTCGAGCTCCCGCTTCTCGTAAATATTGACAAGAGTGTTTTGATATTCTTTTCTTAAGCAATTTAGAGTCATTCTATGGTTTTCTTATCCTTGTGAAGGCGTTCTAGTAATAGGTATCGTTTTATTTGCGCGCAGATTTCGCTGATTTTCGCAGATATTAATGTGAGCCAAATCTGCGGTTATCTGCGTTAATCTGTGCGACCCAGACAAGATTGATCAGTGCAAAGTTAGGCGAATAGTAAAGCATGTCGGTTGAGTGTGTAAATTTGCCGGAATGGATTTCCATGAAAAATTTATGCTTCGATGTATTGATCTTGCACAAAACGGCAAGGGATTCGTCGAGCCAAATCCTTACGTAGGAGCTGTTTTAGTATGTAGGGATGAAATTATCGGAGAGGGATATCATCGGGGGTTTGGTCAGGACCATGCAGAAGTTATTGCGATAAGGAACGCAGAGAAAAATGGATTGCTCGAAACGACTGATCCTATTTCTCTTTACGTGAATCTTGAACCTTGCGTTCATCATGGTAAAACTCCACCCTGTACAGAACTGATTTTAAAGTATCCTATTATAAGGACAGTGATCGTTAGTTGTAAAGATCCGAATCCATTGGTTTCGGGAAAAGGTATTGCGAAACTGAAATCATCTGGTGTTGACGTGATTGAAGGAATTTCCGAAGAAAAATGCAAACAATTGAATCGGGTATTTCTAACATTTCACCAACACAGAAGACCATATATAATTCTGAAGTGGGCGCAAACAGTTGATGGATTTATGGCCTCACCCGCGATCCCTCTCCCAACCCCAACCCTTCCCTTCCCCCACCCAACCTCCCCGACCCCATCCCCAACCCTTCCCCAAATGGGGAAGGGAGAAAATAAAGGTGGAATTTCGAATAAATATTCGCGGAAGTTGGTTCATAAATGGAGAACTGAATGTCAGGCGATTATGGTAGGTACAAATACTGCGATCGATGATAATCCGATGTTAAATGTGAGGGAATGGCAAGGGAAGAATCCGTTGAGAGTAGTTCTTGATCGCGAATTGAAAATTCCAAGACATTATCATTTATTTGATCAATCGCAGCCGACAGTCTGTTTTAATCAGCAGTTGGATGAGAAAAATGGTTTGCTTGAATTTGTCAAACTAAAATTTGATACATCATTGCTGGCTAAGATTTTACAATGGTTATATGAACATCAGATTCAATCTGTTTTGGTTGAAGGTGGCGCTATGCTTTTGAATGAGTTTTTGACACAAAACAAGTGGGATGAAGCACGGGTTTTTAGCTCCGGAAATTCGTGCATTGAAGGACTCAGAGCTCCTGAAATCCGTGCCCACGTTTCAGAAGTTCATCAAATTGACGGAGATACGCTTAGAATTTATTTTGCAAATACAGGAGGATTTTTACGATGATCTTTCTGATACTCAGTATACTTTCAACATCCTTCCTTCTTCTTCTATTCAAGATATTTGCCCGATTAAATATAAATATACAGCAGGCGGTTGTTTTCAATTACCTCGCAGCTTCCGTACTTGCACTTTCTATAAATCCTCCGGAATCATTTTCAGAAATTAGAGATGCTCCCTGGATTTGGATAGCACTATTATTAGGAATGATTTTTTTTGTTGTATTTAGTGTGGTCTCTTATTCCGGCGCAGTGTTGGGTACCGCTGTTACGACCACCTCATACAAAATGTCATTAATTATTCCCGTAATCGTAGCGATTGTACTTTATCATGACACCTTCAATTTCTGGCGGGTCGGCGGACTAATACTCGCTTTAGTCTCGTTGTTTCTCACATCTCCAAAATTGAACACAGAAGTTGGTCAGAAGAAAATCTCCGGTCTTTTGAAATTTGTTCCCGTTTTTATTTTTCTCGGAAGCGGTCTCGCCGACACGCTGGTGATGGTTGGGCAAAATCATTATAAACTCGCCGGCAAACCGGGACTTTTTATTGCGGTAATCTTTTCAGCAGCAGCCTTTTCGGGTTTGATTTTTATGCTTGTCAGAAGTCTGAGAGGAATTGAAAAAAAGATTTCGCTGAGATCGATCGCCGGTGGCGTCCTTCTTGGGGCAGTCAACTATGCAACCTTATATTTTCTGATGATGGCATTGGGATGCAAACCTTT
>JAHEYM010000176.1:2112-4500 GCA_023251595.1 Bacteroidota bacterium | reverse complement strand
CCGTAATTTTCGTCATTAATAATGTAGGAATCGTGATGATTACGAGTACGGCTGCATACTCCTTATTAAAAGAAGAACTTGGACTCAGACAAAGAATAGGAATTTTGGTTGCGGTTGTGGCAATTGTGTTAACGGGTATAAACTGATGATGGAGAGTGATGAGTATGTATCAATTTCGAATCCATCCGAAGGAACTTTTCGTGACAAAGGCAGCAGGTTTCTGGGGTTTGCATTTCCTGTCAATGATGAGAGAATGGCAAAAGGAAATCTTGAAAATCTCCGAAAAGAGCATCATTCTGCGCGGCATCATTGTTTCGGGCAAAGAATATTGAGTGGGGAAAACATCACAGATAAAAGTTCTGATGATGGAGAACCCGCCGGCACTGCAGGTTTTCCAATTTTAAATGAAATTCGTTCCGCCGGCTTGTTAAATATTCAAGTAGTTGTAGTCCGATATTTTGGTGGAATTCTATTGGGAAAAAGCGGCCTCAATCACGCTTACCGAACAGCAACGCGTGAGAGTATCGCTCAGGCACAGAAGATTCACAAAACGATCGATGAAAACTTCCGGATTCGATTTTCTTACGAAGACCTTGATTCAGCGATCCGTATGCTTAAAAAAGAGAAGGCAACTATAAGTTCAGTAGATAAATCAGAGATTTGCGAATTAATTTTTTCAATCAGAAAAGGGAGAGCCAAAGCTCTTCGAGAGCAATTAAACAGAATCAGTTCAATGAGCTTTCAGAGCTGAGAAGGGATCAGATGAAGCCATTATCATTTCTATGTTGAAGTCTGAACACTTCTTCCTTTTCTTTTTCTTCTTGCTGTTTCTTTCCCAGATCATAATAATATTTGACGATAATCAAAGTGAGGACATAAAAAAGGATGGAGGGAATTCTGTAACGTACCAAACTCCCGAAGTTCGGTGTGGATATTCCTACTGAGTATCCAAGAAAAATGGCGAAGGAGAAGGAATACAGCAAGAATGGATTTTTGAACAATATTGAAAAGAGTCGAAAGACACGAAGTCGGAGCAAGATAATAAATGTGTAAATTATCAAGATCAGATTCTCGATACCTGATACAAGCATGACGGGATTCCGCGATTCCCAAATGAATGGACGGAACAGACCTGAGACCAAAGCGATCGGAAATTTACGGATCATGCTAGGGATACTTGCATCAAATTTTCCGACATCGAATGTGTTCCCTCCGTAATAGTCTTTCACAAGATCCTGTTGGGTAATGACAACGCGATCCAGAATTTCATTTACATTAAATTTCCCCATTTCATTCCCTAACTCTTTCAGTAAGGCAAAAAGCGAAAAAAATCCGACTGCCAAAAGCATCGGTACCAATCCGATCCTGATGAATGGAATCTTTATAGTTTTCAGTTGGCTGAACATCCACCATAGAAACACGCCGGGTAACAAGGTATAAAGAATATAGCTTTTGATCGAGATGATAAAATAGACCGATATCAGTAAATACAATATGTTCATTAAAATGTTTTGTTTCAAAATCAGTCCTTTATAAATTGAATATGTGAACCAGCAAATTGCTGATAACGTGATGGTATCCTTCATAAGACCCGATCCCCAGAACACGACAGATGGGATAAAAAACAGTGCCCAAATAAATTGTTTGCGAAGTTCCGGAAACTCACTGCAAAGTAGCTTATACAGTTTCCAAAATCCAAGAAAACATATCCAGTCGAGCAGTACTGTAGTAACCAGGAAGCTTCTTAAGCCGAGAAAACAGATAGGAGTGGTCATTCTCACGACAAGAAATGCCCGTGAGTCTTTATAGTAACTTGGCCAACCGGTATTGATATCAAAGGCAGCAAGATTTTCACTTGAAAGATCACCCATCTCCAGTGAAAAAAATTTGCCGAAATCTTTTTGCATCAATTTCAGCATCGTAACATCACTATTGTAGTAATTAATAGTATCGCCACCCCCATAGTAGTAGGTATAGACCATGCAGAAAAGTATTCCACCCAAGATCTTCACAAACAATGCAGAAGTGTAATATTTGTAATGCGGTTCATTCTCTATATGTCTGTTTGCATTCCATTTCGAGACGAGATAGATGAATGCGAGATAAAACGGAAGTGGTAAAAAGTCAAAGATATCCATTCAAAAGAGCTGAATTATTCAGTCAATATATATATATTTATTCCTGTTTAAAAGTATGGAGTTAATGCTTTTACGAGAGCCTCAGGCGGGTGACAGGGCTTGTTTGTGATTCTATTCAGAAAAACGAGAGTTGACTCGGCGGTATTGATGAGATCCTGAGATTCATTGTAGGTTTCATAGTCAAACTTGAGTCGCACACCAGGCATCACAGAGATGGTTGACACGATGGATAAAATTTCATCGTACCGTG
>JAHEYM010000176.1:1448-2102 GCA_023251595.1 Bacteroidota bacterium | reverse complement strand
CACAGGAAGCAGGATTCCTGAATCCTCAAGTTCTTTGTAACTGATCCCCAACTCACGAATTGCTTCCACTCTTGCGACCTCCATATAAGCCGCATAATGACCATAGTACACAAAACCCATCCGATCCGTTTCGGAGTATCTTACTCTGACTGAACTGACACACTTGAACATACAGTTCTTTATCTATAGTGAAAATCAAAGGTACTCATTTCTTGTGAAAACAAACGTGGTGAAATCAGTGCGAAACTCTATGCAAAATTTTGATGTCACACAAATTTTTTGAGAAAATAATTTTTTTTTATTTTTAGTGTAGAATGTCCGTATGAACTTTTTTTTGTCTAAACTTGTACACTCGAAAATAGTGTGAAACGGATCACACTTTTAACAACAAAATGTCAATAATCCTCCAGAAGAAATTGAGTTCATGATCTGAAGTCGCACCTCAAAATAAACTTAAAAATATTTTCAGTTTATGTTTTGAAGTGTGATGGAAAATGTGAACCTTTGCTCTGAAATTTTTTGACACAGCATAAGTCTAAATTAATTTCTGAAGAATTTTTTAACCCCCTGTTATCGAATGTCTGATAAACAGAAAAATTGTACCACTGTTTGGAGCCAGTGCATGCAAATTATAAAGGACAATGTAAATCCTCA
>JAHEYM010000176.1:0-1438 GCA_023251595.1 Bacteroidota bacterium | reverse complement strand
TATCAAACCAATGAAGATGGTTGATATGGTTTTGACCATTGAAGTTCCTAGTGAATTTTTCTTCGAGTTTCTCGAAGAACACTACATTACACTTCTGCGAAAAACAATTCGGCAGGTAATGGGCACCGGAGCAAAACTTGAATACAGTATTCTGATGGATCAGAATACTTCGGATGTACCCTATGCAGTAAAAGTTCCGAGCAAAAATACGGGGAACCTGAAAAATGTTCCTGTGCATGCTCCTGTGAATATAGGACAGAATGGAATTCGAAATCCATTTATTATTCCGGGATTACAAAAAGTAAATATTGATTCTCAACTAAATCCGAATTACTCATTCGAAAATTTTGTTGAAGGAGATTGTAATCGGCTCGCTCGATCTGCGGGACTTGCTGTTGCCGGAAAACCCGGAGGCACTTCGTTTAATCCACTCCTTATATATGGTGGAACAGGATTAGGTAAAACACATCTTGCACAAGCAATTGGAATAGATATCAAAACACGATTCCCCGGCAAAACAGTTTTGTTCGTTCAGTCAGAGAGATTTATTCAACAGTTCATCGACTCTGTAAAAAATAATTCGCAAAATGACTTTGTGAACTTTTATCAGATGATCGATGTACTCATTATAGATGACATACAATTCTTGTCAGGAAAAGATAAAACACAAGATGTCTTCTTTCATATATTTAATCACCTGCATCAATCAAACAAACAATTAGTTTTGACTTGTGATAAACCTCCTGCTGATTTGCAGGGAATGGAACAAAGACTTTTGTCAAGATTCAAATGGGGACTATCAGCCGATCTTCAGGTTCCGGATATTGAGACACGAATCGCAATTCTTCAAAAGAAATTGTATCACGACGGAATTGAACTCGCTCCTGATATTGTAGAATATATCGCGTACAGCATTACATCAAATATTCGGGAACTTGAAGGCTCATTAGTCACCATTCTTGCGCAATCCACTTTTAACAAAAAGGTGATTTCTCTCGATCTTGCAAAACAAATGATCGACAAGTTTGTGAAGAATACCTCGCACGAAGTTTCAATTGATTATATACAGAAAGTTGTATGTGATTATTTTAATTTGCCACTGGAAGTTCTGAAATCCAAAACCAGAAAGCGTGAAGTTGTTCAGGCAAGACAAATCGCGATGTACTTCGCAAAGAGTCTTACAAAATCTTCTCTTTCTACTATCGGAATTAATTGCGGAGGTAAAGATCATGCAACAGTTCTTCATGCTTGCCGGACAGTAAATAATCTTATCGAGACAGATAAAAAATTCCGTTCGAGCGTTAATGAGTTGCAAAAGAAAATAACTATTAATAGCAAATAGAATAATTTGCTGAAGGAAAGACTAGTTTTCCACAAAAAAATATTATTGGTTTGTCTCGGCAATATTTGCCGCTCGCCCATAGCTGAAGGTATTCTC
>JAHEYM010000175.1 GCA_023251595.1 Bacteroidota bacterium | reverse complement strand
AAAAAGCAACCTCCATGGGAATCAGAATCATCCCGGTTGTATCGAGTGGGGCAGATAAAAATGTTGAATTTCTATTCCGCTATTTCTCCATTATCACGGGTGGTACCTACGTCTTCCTAACCGACGATAGCGGCATCGGCGAATCGCACATGAAACCAACGATCGGCAAATATGATGTAGTACTATTAAATAAATTAATGGTGCAGATTATTAATCGGTATCTTGGAGAGTGAGTTATGAATTATGAGTTATGAGTGATAAGTTATGGGTTATGGGTTATGAGTTATGAGTTATGAGTTATGAGTTTTAAGAATAAATTATATTTAAGGGCACGGGGTCGGGAAAAGGGACTTCGTGCCTTTGTGTCTTCGTAGCAAAACAAAAACTGTTAATTCTTGCATAATATCGTATTAAACGAATTAATCTTTTCTCTGCGGCTCTCCGCGCCTCCTCAGCGTTCTCTGTGGTTCATTTTTAATAAACTCTGTTAAAAATGATTTTTGGCTGTTTGAAGCGTTTTTCTCACCTTTGACCTCAACAATTATTGTTAGCCATCATCCCAGCTTCGAAAAGATGAATCGAAATTTAAGTATCACTTTATTTCTAACTTTTCTTTCCTTAACTATTTTCGCACAGAAAACCACAACCCTGCAATACAATTCTTTCCACGATTTTTACACGCATATTTCGGGTGGTAAAGCGCTCAATTTTGAGATGCACAAATTGGCAGATACCACAACCATGAGAAGAACTATCGGAATTGACACACTTGAGGTGGTTTTTTCCTGCAGAGTTGATGAATGGAACATAAGATATGTAAGCAGAATTGACACTTCGGTATCGGCAAAATACTATCCGGGTTCGTATATCCTGATAAACGATCAGAAAATAATTCCTGATGAGAATAACCGATTCGAAGGCTTGAGTATTATGAACGCAGTCAAAATAAATTTTAATTCTACAAAAATGCTCATGTTTCTGTGTTGGTATCCAAAATGCAATGGTACTACATGCAGAAAATGCTTTGTTCAATTATTCAGATTTGAAGAGTCCGGAATTAAATATCAAATTGATGCAGGCTGGCAAATTCCGCCGAATATTTATTGTGACTTAGATAATGACGGTCAACTCGACATGATATCGTTTTACGGAGAATCACCTGTTTCAAACTGTTACGAAACAGCCGTCAATACATCCGATAAATCTCTTTATTGCATTCGGGCATTAACTTTGGAAAACGATAAATGGGTTGAGATGACCGACAAAAATAAAAATCCCTATTTTATTCAGATGCAATCGGAGAGCTATACAAATTTTGATTCATTTAAAGTACTTGATTTTAACTGGATGTTTGAGTTATAAAGAAACCTTGAACAAAAAACTAATTCTTTTATTTACTTTTCTATTAATAACCGGCACACTCATCGCTCAACTCAATTTTATTCCTTCATGGAAAGTAATTGGAGGAAATATTTTTGTCTCGATATTCGGGCTGGCAGTGATAATTCTGATCATATATTTAATCAGACATTGGAGAAATAATTACCGGAACAGCGCTTCACTAAAAGGAATAAATTGGGTGAAGTCTGTCGCAATTTCTATCGGGTTGATTTCTCTATTTGCAGTTTTGTTTTTCATCAATATATTAAAATCAAGCTTTGGTTTTATGGATCCGACTTTCGAGAAAGAATATTCTTTTGGAGATCGAACCATCTATCAATATTACAACAGTTGCTGGCCACCCGACGGCGAATGTGAATGTCATGACTATTACAGTTTGATTTATATTAAAAATAAGTTCTTACCCACCATGAGTTTACTCAAACAAGTTGACTTTTATGTTGGGGATGTAAAATTTATTGCCGGAAAGTTAATGATTGAAGCAAATGACAAATGTGAAAAAGATAGAGGGAAAATGGTGGAGGTTATGTTGGAATAAATCTTTTCACCGTGACTTCGCGTCTTTGTTGCTTTAATAATTGACTGCGAAGTCGCAAAGGCGATAAGAATTAGATTTGTGTCTCTCAACTCAATTTCGTAGTTTTGTAGAGTAAACTGGAAGAATATGAACATCCAAGCTGTTAAGATCGAACTAATGAGGATGATCATCAATACAGAAAACCCCTCTGTATTGGAAAAAATTATGAGAATAATTCAGAATGAGAAACAGGATTTCTGGGATAATTTGTCAAAAGAAGAACAAAATGACATAATAGCCGGAATCGCCGAACTTGATAATGGAGATACATACAGTTATAAAACGGTAATAAAGAAACATCGCAAATCAATCTTCAATTAATTTTGTATAGACTTGATGAGAATAAAAATCAATAACCGTTTTCTGTTTCTGTTACTCAAACCGTCATGATTCCACTCGCCGAAAGAATGCGTCCGCAAACGCTTGCACAGTTTGTGGGACAAGAACATTTAGTTGCTCCGAATTCGGTTCTGAATAAACTTATTTCTTCGGGTGAAATTCCTTCCATGATATTTTGGGGACCACCCGGTGTCGGGAAAACCACGCTCGCAAGTATTATTTCCAAAATGTTGGATCGTCCGTTCTTCACCCTAAGCGCAATTAATTCGGGTGTGAAAGATGTTAGAGAAGTGATCGAAAAAGCAAGCACCCACAGAAATGAATTTCCCAAAAGTAAAAATGCTATATTATTTATTGACGAGATTCATCGTTTCAACAAAGCACAACAGGATTCGCTTCTCGGTGCGGTAGAACGGGGAATTATCACGCTCATCGGTGCTACGACAGAGAATCCTTCATTCGAAGTAATCTCTCCCCTACTCTCGCGTTGTCAGGTTTTTATTATGAAGGAGCTTCCACGCGAAACCCTTCTTCAACTTTTGAAAAGAGTTATGTCGGAAGATGAATTTCTGAAAACAAAAAACATCACCATAAAAGAAGATGAAGCACTACTCCGACTTTCGGGTGGCGATGCCAGAAAATTATTAAATTTATTTGAATTAGTTGTAAATGCTATTGGTGAAAGCGGGACATTAATTATCACCAATAAAAATGTTCAGGAAATTGCACAGCAAAAACTCGCAATATATGATAAATCGGGCGAACAACATTATGATATAATTTCCGCATTTATTAAATCAATTCGTGGATCAGATCCGAACGCTGCATTATATTGGCTGGCAAGAATGATTAAAGGTGGCGAAAATCTTCGTTTTATCGCAAGAAGAATGGTGATACTTGCATCAGAAGATATCGGGAATGCAAATCCGACGGCATTGGTTCTTGCAACAACATGTTTTCAGGCGGTTGATGTAATTGGTTATCCCGAAAGCAGAATAATTCTTGCACAAACCGTCACGTATCTCGCATGCTCCTCAAAAAGTAACGCTTCCTATATGGCAATTGAAGATGCATTAAAACTCGTTGATGAAACAGGTGATCTTCCCGTTCCATTAAATGTAAGAAATGCACCAACCAAATTAATGAAAGAATTGGGGTATGGCGATAATTACCAATACGATCATTCGCATGATAATAATTTTGCCGGAAATGAATTTCTCCCCGAAAAAATTGCCGGCACAAAATTTTTTGAACCCGGCAACACCACCCGCGAAAATGAATTAAGAGAATTTTTGAAAAAACGCTGGGGAAAGAAATATGGGTACTAGGTAGAGACGTTGCATGCAAAGACTTTTCAAGTTGAAGAGTTGAAAAGTTGAAAAAATAACTCTTTCAAGTAATACAAATTCAAATCTTTTTCAAGTCATTCTATAATTCTTTTTTTCATGCCGCGAAACATAACATATTTTATTTTAAATGCAGCGAAGAAATTTTTCAAGCCATTTTTATTTGATTTTAAATCGATGAAGTGGTTAATGATAGGCAGTAGGAAAAGACGTGAATAATCGATAGGGAAATTGTAGCCCAACTCCGGACAAATAAATTGTTTATCCAACTGTATAGAAAATTTGTAATGTGTCGCGATATACCAAGAAGGGAACTCATTCATCCAATATAAATGGAACATTGCGACTTGTTTTAAAGGGTATATAATCTTAGTGTCCATTATTAATTCCTTATCAAAAAAATATTCTGTTCCGACTCCAATTGCGACCAGTTTAGGTCTAAAACCAATTATTGGACTGAATTGGTAATTCATATCTAGATTAAAAGCATGTTTGGAAAGGTTTGTCTCGTATCCAAAGTCAGTATAAAACCCATGATATTTTTGGGCTTGACATAAAGATGCCAATAAAATGAAAGTAATCAATATCCATTTTGACACTGACAATTCCGTTACTTCATGATGGTCAAATTATATTCAGGAAAGAGTTGAAAAATTGTTCCAGTTCAATTTACTCGCAATTTCTATAACCGCAACCGCCTGTTCCCGCGAAACAGTATCGAAATCTTCAAGAAATTCATCAAGTGAAACGCCCTCCGCTAAATGATCAAAAAGCGTTTCAATCGGAACACGTGTTCCTTTAAAAACCGGCTGACCACCCATAGTTTCAGGGTCTATGCTAATTAAGTCTTTGATGTTTTGCATGCGCAAATATAACGAAAAAGATTTGATTTACCAAACCGCCAAAATCCAATATTTTGTAGACCAAAGGCAATAGTTTTGCCGAAAATCCTATCTACATTTGCCGTGAAATTCAATGTTTTAAGACCCCTTCACCATGAAAAAAAATCTACTTCTGCTTCTTGCAGTATCTTTGCTATTCCTTACAAAATCACTAGATGCTCAGATAAACGAGGGCGGCACTCCGCTTGGTTATAATCAACCCATTGGGAGTGTTGCGATTCCTTTTGAAATAATGTCTGCCGTCAACGTCGATAGCCTGAAAGCAGATGATGCTATTCGTGATACATGGAAAGATGTTCCTTACCGTTTTGGTTCCAATCATTTTGTTCATTTCAACCCGGATAATTCAGGAATTTGGACAAAATCACCAAACGGGGATAATATTTGGCAATTAGGAATTGAATGTCCGAATGCTTTGTCAATTAATATTGCTTTTGATCAATATAAAGTTCCTCATGGAGCAAGATTATATATATATAGAACCGATCGCACACAATTAATCGGAGCTTTTACAGATCGGAATAATCAATCTGATAATGAATTAGGATGTGATTTAATGAGAGGTTCTTCTATAATTGTTGAATATGATGAACCGGCAAATGTCGCATTTCATGGCCAACTCGATATATTCAGAATTACGCACGGTTACAGAGATGTGATCGGATTGGCATTAAAATCTTATGGACAATCGGGTTCTTGTCAGAATAATTCTATATGTGCTGCAAACTGGCAACTTGAAAAAAGATGCGTCGCTTGTATCGTTTCAGGAGGCAGTGAAATCTGCACGGGTTCATTGGTGAATGATGTTCCGAACGATGGAACTCCTTATTTTCTCACTGCAAATCATTGCGGTTCGAGTGGTTTCGGCACATGGGTTTTCAGATTTAATTGGGAAAGTCCGAATTGTACACCGAGCAGTAATGGTCCAACCACACAATCGGTTTCGGGAGCGGTTCAGAGAGCTGTTAACGCAAATTCCGATTTCGATTTACTCGAATTAAATACGGTTCCGCCATCCAATTATAATGTATATTATGCAGGTTGGAATAATCAGGCAATAATTGCGGATAGTGCGACTTGTATTCATCATCCAAGCGGCGATATAAAGAAAATAAGTTTTGCAAATAATCAAACGCAGGATGCCGGAATGGTTGATGAAGGAAATGGTCCGGCAGACTGTTGGAGGGTTGGGCAATGGACAAATGGTTGTACTGAACCGGGTTCTTCAGGTTCGCCATTATTCGATCAGAATCATCGGGTAATTGGACAATTATATGGAGGTCCTTCTGCATGCGGTGTTGCACCTGCAAGTATGTACGACGTATATGGCAAATTTTCAACTTCATGGGCTTACGGTCCGACACCTGCTACGAGATTAAAAGAATGGCTCGATCCGGGAAATACAGGCGCACTTACAAATAATGGTTTCGATCCGAATGCTCCTGCTTTAACACTGGATGCCGGAATATTAAATATTATTTCTACCGTTACAGGAACTTCATGTGTAAATTCAATTACGCCATCTGTGACATTAAAAAATTATGGAATTAATACATTAATTAATGTGACAATAAATTATCAACTCGATGCTGCAACTCCTTCCACATATACTTGGAATGGTTCTCTTGTAACCAACGCAACTGCCATTATTCCCTTACCGACATTTGTTGCAACGGCAGGAGCGCATACCTATACGGTTTTCACTTCAAATCCAAACGGTGGTGTGGATTTAAATACCTTGAACGATAGTCATAATGTGGCTTTTACAGTAATAGTTGCCTCGCCTGTCGTTACAGTTCCACTAACGGAAGGATTTGAGAGTACAACATTTCCTCCGACAAATTTCAGCATTACGAATCCCGACGGACTTGACGCGTGGATGCGAGATACTGCCGAAAGCGGATTTGGAAATAGTACCGCTTGTGCAAAATTCGATAATATAACAAATACACATACCGGACAATTAGACGACTTGAATTTCCCGTATATTGATTTCTCAAATACTACCGCTCCAATATCCTTAACATTCTCTGTGGCGTATCGTCGGAGAACTACTAATTCCCGCGATTCATTATTCCTGCTTGTATCTACGGATTGTGGTGTTACTTCAACCCGTTATTATGCAAAAGGTGGAGGTTCTCTCGCTACGGTTACAGGAAATCTTGCAACTGCATTTGTTCCTACTCCCGCTCAGTGGCGCACGGATACAGTGAATCTCGATGCTCTTGCCGGAATCCCAAATGTATATATGACATTCGAAAACAAAAGCAATCACGGAAATAACTTGTATATAGATGACATAAACCTCACCGGAAATTTAACAACAGGTCAGATAGCTCCTCTTTCTCTGAATATATATAATTTATTTCCTAATCCCACGACCGGGCAATTACATATAGCAATGCAATTATTAAATAAAGAAAATGTGGTGATTCATGTTAGAAATATTTTGGGTGAAGAAATGCTCACTCAAAATATAGGAAATACGATGGGCGGCGAATATCTGATGGATCTATCGCGATTCGCAAAAGGAACTTATTTCGTTCAGTTTATTTCGGGTAAAGAGTCGATTGCGAGGATATTAGTGAAGGAGTGAAAGAATGAAAGAGTGAAAGAATGAAAGAGTGAAAGAATGAAAGAGTGAAAGAATGAAAGAGTGAAAAAATATTTAATTGCAATTCTAACCTGTCTGGTAAGTACGTTTGGGGTCTATTCACAAACGGGCAGACTCGAGCTTGCAGATATCGACAAGCGCACTATTGAGATAAAAACCGATCTCCTGAGCTATAATAAATTTGAAAACTATAAAGATAGCTCCGGTTATACTTATCTGTACAAAAAGAATCATGAATTAAAAGCCGTGATGCTTGAATATAAAGATAGTCGGGAACCAGGCAAATATATCGACAAAAAAGTAGAGTGGTATTTTCATGCCGGACATTTAATATATTGCGAAACAACATGGACTGACATTGTTACTGGACTGGTTGTTGGCAACGAAAAATGTTACCTGAATGAAAAACATCTTATTGAATGGATTAAAACCGGAAATTATAACGAAGAAACTGATTCAAAAGATTTTCATGACGCTGATATTGCATTGATAACCTACGGAAATAAATTGGTACGAAGCAATTACTAGTTTCAACGATCGCAAATTTAATAATTTAGTGATATACGGATAACGAACCATGTAATCTGCGTAAATCTGCGCGGCTCTGAGCAAACGAATTCTGAACATTGTGCACACACACCCCTTGCCCCTCTCGAGAGGGGAATGGAGAAGGGGTCTATTTGACAGTTTGTTGCAGTTCTTCTTTTTTCAGTGTAATATTTTCATATATATCATTGAGTAACTCCTCAGTCCAGCCGTCTTTAGCATCCTGTCTGAA
>JAHEYM010000174.1 GCA_023251595.1 Bacteroidota bacterium | reverse complement strand
GTTAGCCGCTGGAGTTCCGATATTCGGAGGAGTTAGATCCTGAACCGTGATCACCTGTGTCGCATTGGTTGTGTTGTTATGATTGTCAGTAACACTCCATGAACGTGTGAGAGTATAGTTATTCGGGCAGTTTCCATTGGCTCTGACTTCACCGTTATAAATTACTGCGCCAGCTGAACAGTTGTCAGTTGCTGTTACAGTCGGAGGCGTCGGAATTGCGTCGCAAGAAACCGTTGTATTAGCAGGGACATTCACCAGAACGGGAGGTTGATTATCATTTACAACCACGTTGAAACTGCACGGTGTATATGAACCACAACCACCGGTCGCAGTCACAGTTACAGTTGTTGTTCCGGCAGGGAAGGTAGAACCCGATGCTTGTGGGGAGTAACTAAATGTTGGAGCAGGTGTTCCGGCAGTTGCATTCCCAAATGTTACGATGTGACCGCAAGTATTCACGAGGTTATTCACGGGAGCGGGTGGTGTTGGGCAAGTGATGGCTCCGGTGTAAGTTCCGATAAAGAATGTGTGTGTAGTTGTCCCACAAGATACATTTTCACCATACAGGTTGCCTGTGCGAATTTTAAATGTGTGCTGTCCTACTCCAAGAGGTGCAGGAGTCGTGTACGAAAGACCTGTCTGATTTGTCGAAACTACAGAGTTATCTAGTGTGACAGTGTACCATGCAGCATTCGCAGCGGCATTCCATGAAATGGTAGTTGGAGTACCAGGGCAAAGAGCAGGACTTGATGCCGGACTGAACGTTGTATAGCATGAAGCAGAAGGGATATAGATCCAGTCTAACATTACATGTGGGTCAAGACTTGAACCATTCACATCATAATAACGGATATAATAACCTGCAACACCTGTACTTTTCAGAGGTGTGTAGAAGTAGTACGTTTCTGCAAGCCCTGCACCAACAGAGTTGTGGCAAGCTCCTATTGGGTTACCTGCATCATCATATATTTCAAATGCTACATCCATTCCGGCAGCAGGATATGCAAATACGCCAACCATTACGGTAGTGTTACCTGTATTCCACTCATTGAATTGGTTGAATGGAACCCACGCCCAGATGTCGTGACTTGGGTTTCCGCCACAAGTTGAAGCGTAACCGTCTGCGGTTGCGAACTGAGTAGAGTGAATAAATCCACCTCTGTGGTTCGTGTAGTCAGCACATTCGAATGCGTGTGCGGTTAAAGTTACACCCGTTGGAGCGAGACCTGACGTATAATCATTCACATCATCAGCAGGAGCGACTTCGAGAGAAGGATTGTAAGCTGTGTAAGCACCTGAGGTAAATACATATTGAGTATTACACTCAGGAGTATTGGCAAGCGAGTTGTTCACAGCACTTGAGAAGTTTCTGGTGTTACCTGTTTGTTGTACCAACATCTCACCTGCAAGCGGACTTCCCGGAGTTGCATAAGTAGAGTTGTAACCAACGGTTGCAGTCCACTGTGTGGAGTTTGGAGTACCGTCGAAACCTAACATTGTACCATAGTTGTATGAGAAGTGACCGTCTGCATACAATGAAATCTGGAAGCTTAGATGACTACCTGCATTGTTACCTTGCTGATGAGCATCAGTCCACTGAACAGTGAAGACACTTCCATCAGAATAGTAACTTACATTAGATAATGAATTGAGAGCCAGATTGTCATACATGCCTGCAAGAGTCATCGTGGATGAAGAAGAGAAGGTAGAATTATCACCACTATATGCACCACCGATACCGGGTTGTGTTGATCCGGTGTTGAAGGTGAGGAAACCGTTGGTAGAAATCAGAACCTGAGAATTGCTGCAACCATCATAAGGGAAGTTAAAGCCGATGTTAACAGGATTTGATAGGTTCTCATCAGCGTTGCTACCGTTTCTCCAGGAGATTGAACCACCTGAGATTGGTGCATAAGTGACACCTGTGTTTCTTACAACATCATAAGTAAGTAATGGTGCAGTAACGGTTACATTAGAAGAACTGCTTGGGCAATTATTCACATCTTTTGCCTGAATTGAATAAACACCGACAGAAAGACCTGTGAATGGAGAAGCCTGATAAGCACCTCCGTTCAGAGAGAATGAATAAGGACCACTTCCCCCGCTTCCAACAACTACAATGCTCCCATTACTAAGTCCACCACACGAAACCGTGGTAGGCGTAGCGCTGAAAGTAACAGAAACTGGTTGAGTGAGAGTAACCGCAGTTGAAGCACTGATACAGCCATTCGCACCTACAACAAGTGCGGTATAAGATCCTGCACTAAGAGGTGAGAATGAACCACTACCCTGGAATGTACTTCCGTTATCTATAGAGTAGGTGAATGCACCAACACCATTAACTACTGCAACTGTAATACTTCCGTTCCCACCGTTACAAGTTGGACTGACTGTAGAAGTATTGATGGTGATTTGTGGATTTACAGTAACAGTGGCCGTTGTCGTTCTTACACAAGAACCAACTGTTTGCGAAATTGTATAAGTAACTGTTCCGGTCGCTGTTCCATTGTTTGCAAGAGACTGTGCGATTGTATTGCCGGTTCCCGGAGAAGCGCCTGAGACAGTACCTGAAACAGAGACCGTCCAGGAAATTGTCGTGCTGGTGATCGTACTCGAGAGAGCGATATTTGTTGTTCCGTTACTGCAAATTGTAGATGAAGACGGTGTAGCGGTAAGAACCTGTTCAGGTGTGTTGAAAGGTGCAGAAACTGCAACGGCAGAAGAAGCCCCACAATAGCTCGTAGTTGAGAACACACTCATGTAATACGTCGTTCCGCAAGCAAGACCCGTGGCGTTCAAACCGTTTCCGTTCACATTCCAAGGCATCGTTCCACGAACTGTGTAACCTGAATTGTAGGTTACTGAAGATGATGTACCGATAGCCCAATAGTAAGTAACAGTTGGAGTTCCTGCAGGTGAACCATCATGCCATGAAATATTGGCAGAGTTCACATCCGCAGCATAAGCGTTAAGACTGACAGGGATACCGGGAGTTACGCAAGGTGGACAAGAGATATTCCAATTTTGAACGGTCGTACCGGTACTGGAATTGTAGTCTTCACGGTCGACCATGAAGTAATATTGAGTACCCGCAGTCAATGTGACTGATCCAACAGTTCCGGCGGCGCCACTATTAAGCCCAACGCAAGTCCAGCCTGTGGATCCGCATCCTGAAGCAGCTGTTCTGAAATAATAATCAAACCAATCGATTATACTACCAGTGGCAGAGGACACATTCAGTGTGTAATCTCCACTCATAGTTGGTGTGAATGAATATATTTTTTCAGCACCAAGAGTTGTACCGTAACCATCACATGTGGTCTCGGTGTACGAACTAGATGACCCATCGAGTGAGGTCGCAACGTTGACCCCGCAAGCCGATATGTTGGTTATAGAAGTACAAGGATCTACTATACAAGAAGCAGTCAGGGTATAAGTACCGAAACTTGAAGAACTGTATCCGGCAACCAGAATGTAGTATGTGACACCCCCTGTAACAGCGAAAGATATTTGTGAAGCAGGTGCGCAGTAATCATCGTCGGATGTGACGCAAGAAAGTGCTCCGCATCCACCGGTGTACACCGAGAGGTAGGTATCCCAGCTTGTCCCGCATAATGAAAGTGTGTACACTCCGGCGTATGGTGCTGTGAAAGTATGCCATAGGCCTTTAAACCCTGTGTTGCATGACGTGGCATCATCAGTCGCGTACTGAGTATTTCCACTCACACTCCCACCACATGAAATCGTTGTTGCACCGGAGCAAAGATCATTTACGGGTCCACTAATAACCGTCGTTACGACATTAGAGAAAACATCTGCGCAGCCCAGACTGCTCACCCTTAATCGAATATAATAGGTACCCACCGCATTTGCAACAAGATTCGCGGGATTGCTTATAGAACCAGTTATATCGGTATAAGGACCACCAATGGCAGATGAAAACTGCCAATTAATTGAAATGGCGCTATATGTGTTTACTGAATAGGTTAGATTATCACCTACAGCACCGGTAGCCGGACCGGATGCCGGACCGACTGTCGGAGGTGTAGTACACACCGGAGCTGGTGTGATATTGACGAGATAATCCTCAGTCTCACCGCCACCATAAACTGTGCAGGCATCGGTGGCTCCCATTGAACTAGTTACCATACTTCTTACTCTAACCCTGGTGTTACCAAGCACTGCACCCGAAGGAACTGAAATACCAACATTTCCTGTGGTAACCGTTCCTCCTAAATAACTGAAAATAAAAGGAGCAGAGAGATAAATGTTTTCGGAGGACTCAAATACTCCGTTCTGATTCCAGTCGATCCACATGCCGAGAGTAACCGTACTTCCAACCAAAAAGCCATCGGTCGCAGTTATATTAATCGTGGACGTGCTTGTTGACTGTTGAAGATTCGGAATGGGAGAACTGAAGAATGTATAACCACTTCCATCGCAACCAGTACTGTTATTAATGCTCCCAAGGGTTACATTGGAAATATAGTCGTTACCACATGTAGATGTTGGTTGACAATAACAGTTGAGTGGCGTGTTCATGTTCACGAGAAGGGCAGTGGACGTACCTGTGTTGCCGGAACAAGTTACCTGAACCCGATAATATAGTGCTGATGTCTGACTTGTTACCTGTGATGTTGCAGTTCCCAAATTTACAACCCCCGAAGCAAAATTGCTGACAGGAGATGATTGCCACTGATATGTAAGTCCTGTACCTATTGGGGGTGTTGACATTGATAAAGTGAAATTGATTCCGGAGCATGCAGGGTTTGCAGATGATACAGTAGTACCCGGTGAAGGAGTTCCAACACATGGCGTTGGACACCCACCGATTCCGTTAAAAGTACCGCTGTTATAGGGATAAAAATTATTCGCGATGAGCGTACCGTTTCCATTGGTGAGATTGAAATAAATTTCTCCTGGATATGATCCCACAACCGCTAGTGTTACTTGAATCGCCTGACCAGTGAATGCGTTGAAATTTGCTGTCGTCGGACCATATCCGGTTACTGTGTAACTTCCAAACAAGACACCTCCTACGTATAAATTTACAGAACCTCCATTTGATCCATCACCAAAAGAGTCAAAAACCTGTAGTGTGTGAGTACAACAAGCAACTACGGTGTATGATACCACGGACGTAACATTTGAATTGCCACCATTAGAGCAGGTGGTTCTCAGACGATAAAAAGCAGTGGTTGCTGTAGATGTTGATAATGAAGTGGTTGTAGCCCCGCTAACATTTGCCCAGCCAGTCGAACCATTTGGTGAAGTTTCCCATTGATATGTAAGCCCTGTAGCGGTTGATAGACCTGATGAATTCAGAGTGAATGATGTGCTGGCGCATCCTGTGGAAACTGAGATACTTGCTGTACCCGCATTCGGAGTGCCTCCGCACGGTGTTGGACAAGCCCCTGTGCCGTTGAACGTTCCGCTATTATATGGGAAATAATTGCTCGCCATCAATGCACCGTTTCCGTTTGTGAGATTGAAGTATATTTCACCAGGATATGATCCCTGAACCGCAAGTGTCACCTGAATGGCCTGTCCGGTGAATGAACTGAAATTGGCGGTGGTTGGACCAAAGCCCGTTACAGTATAACTTCCAAACAAGACTCCACCCACGTATAGATTTACCGATCCGCCGTTCGAACCATCACCAAAAGAGTCAAAAACCTGTAATGTGTGAGTGCAACAAGCCAATGCTGAAAAGGATACCACAGTCGTAATATTTGTACCTCCACCGTTTGCGCAGGTAGTTCTTAAACGGTAGTAGGCTGTGGTGGCTGTCGAAGTTGTTAGTGAAGTACTTGTTGCACCACTCACGCTTGCCCAGCCAGTAGATCCATTTGGTGAAGTTTCCCATTGATACGAAATGCCGGTTCCTGCTGATAAACCGGAGGTATTAAGAGTGAAGGCTGTACTTGGACATCCTGATGCTACTGTGATGCTTGCAGTACCGGCATTTGGAGTACCACTACAAGCACTGCCTGCAATATAAGTTAAAGAGACATTATCGATTGCTCCTATTGCTACCGGGGTGACACCATCACTTACCCATGTGAATACGATCCGAACCGTTGTTCCTGCGAGCGAAGTTAAATCTATTGCCGGAATAGCGGTGAACCCTGTGTAGGTAGTTGCGGTATTTTGATACTGTAAGGTGTAGCCCGTTGTAGGGCTGGTATTAGCTACCGGTATATTCGCAGTTGTTGTAGTAAAGACACGTATGTAATCGAAACCGTTATCAGTGGTTGGCATCCTTAAGGCAAAACTAAATTGAACGTTGGTTGCGCCTGTAGGAATCGCAACATCTCTGTAAAAATGAGTAACTGTAGCACCCGAGATACCATTAAATGCCGAAGCAGAACCAACATAAGCACTTTTTGTCCCACCAGTGACACTTCCCGCAATGGTTCCTACGAACCAATTTCTTGCCGTGCCGGATAATGCAGTCGACCAGTTGTTGGCAGCAAATGTACTTGTGGCATTTTCAAAACCTCCATTGCTTGCCGGAATCAATTGTATTTGAGCTACCGATGTTGTATTCATACATACCGACATCATTATGGTGAGTATAAAACAACTCAAGATATTACTGATATGCGATTTGCTATTATCGTATTTTTTAGTTTTCATTTGGAAGATTTTTAGGTGATATTATTTATTAAAATATATTTTAATGTATTGAATTGTAAAATTTCTACCGCTATTTATGGGATGATATGATATAAATTGGAGTCTTGCAGAATAGCGGTTTGTTGTACCGAACGCATCGCTGTAAAATCTGCCTGATGAATTTCAATATAATAAAATTCCTCATTAACAAATGCCTGATAGTCAGCAGGATGTTTGATGACCCAATCTCTTTTATTGCCGTTATAATTCATCGCGTCCATGTCCGGGTCACCAGTATTGTTGAATACAGGGAAATCGAGAGCAATCGAAACGCTGCCTTTAATATTTCCGAGAGAATCTAATGTAACTAGTTGAGCCTGTGGAACTATCGAAGAAGGAGGCGTAACACCGATTGGAGCGGAACTCTGAAGTTGAGCTTCACTGTTAAGACAAAATAAAAGTGTTAAAGCCGGCAGGAGGAAGAACAGTTTTCTTTTTATTGCTTTATTTGTTTTCATGAGTTGGTATTTTAATTGGTTTGATTAATTTTGTTATATATAAATAGATTTGATCTATTTCTATTTGGTTTTCTCACGTGATTTTTGATCAGTGCTGATCGCAGGCTGTGATGAAAACGCTGCATTTTGTCTCAGTGTCGTTTTAGTAGATGATTGAGAGATTGCTACCTGATATTCTGCCGGAAAATTCTTTTTCCATTCTTCAAATGCTGCCTTATTGTCCGCCACATATTTTTCATCCGCACTTTTATTTTTGTCAAAAACAGGCATATGTGGAGCTCCGTCAATAACCAATTCATCGGGGACCACAGTTTTGAGTGAAGTCTTTCCTGCATGAGGAGGTGTGGTTCGTACGGGTTTGCTATTCTGACCGTTTGCAATTACCGCAAACAGCCCAAAGAGGAACATTAATGGAAGGATTTTTTTCATGTTTTTTGGTTTTTGAGTTTAATTGATTGGTTGGCTATGTTTGATTTTTTGGAGATGAATGGGCAAGTAATTGACGTCACTGAACAGGTAAATATGAAAACCAATAACCCCGTTCTTTTTTGAACAGGGAATGATAAAACTGTTGAACAGAAAGAGTTGTAAGATTTTGTAAAACGTTCACCCATGTTTTCTATCCTTTTCTGTAGTCAATTAAAATGTCGATTGTTTTGCTAAGCAAATAATCGATTGATTTTTAATTGATTGACTTCTTCGAGGGTCCGAAACTTGAGATAGGAGACGGGTGTAAGAAATAATCTGTCTTTGGGAGGTTTCTCTGTAAGACGACCGAATATTACGACAAACCAAAAGCGGAACACATGACATTTATCATGTTTTCATGT
>JAHEYM010000515.1 GCA_023251595.1 Bacteroidota bacterium | reverse complement strand
TAAGGATTGCTTTTTGTTTTGCGTCTGCAAAAACAGTGAGCCAGTTGAATGAGTAGTTACGTGAAAGGTGAATGATGTCGAAAATGTCTTTTGGTTCATCCCGTCCGGTTATCGCGGTCAGTTTGTTCGATAAAATATTTATAGGTGTGTCGATTTTCCCGTATGCATAAGATGTGGGAGCGCCAACGTAGTAACCAATATCGTGAACAAAATCAATTTTGAGGAATATATCATCCTGAGAGATAAAAAATCGTGTGAAGTCATCAGAAAATAACGATTGCTGAAAATCAATCGAAAAATCTATAGAAATTTTCTTTCTTATTTCCGCAATGAAAAACGAGTATTGTGTTGTCGAGTTTATAAAAAAATCAAGGTCTTCACTTAATCGATGATTCAGATAAAAACGCCCAAGAGCTGTTCCCCCGGTAAGATAGAACGGAAACTCAATCTCTTGCCACCAGGATAGAAACTTATCCTGCAGAAAGTATAATTTTTTGTAATCTTTTTTGTACGAATTCATATTTTTCACGAAGTGAAGGCGATCTGAGTTTACTGATTGTCTGGGTTGTTAAGAGCGAGTGAATTTCGTTTATTGACAATAATTGCAGAATAGTGAACCAGGAATAAGATTCCAACAATTTCAAAAACAATGTATCACGGGTATAGTGCCCGGCAAGAGCTTTTTCACCCTTGAGAACGGATTCTATATCTTCCGGCAGGATGTTATAATCCCACATGATTTGTTTGAATAATTTGTGTTTTTCTGCACTGTTCATAATTCAAATATTGAATTTACCAATGGTAAATATAATGATTATCCGGACTTTTCTTACAAATTCAGATGTGTCAGTCGGTATGCAACGAATCGGTTAAAAATAATGACCGGTTAACAAATAACTTAGGGAGTCTATTCGGAACCCAAATATCAGTATATAGCATTGAATTAAGTTGTATACCTGATAAGCAATTTCACAGAAAACCCTGCCTGTGGTGAAACTTCCGTCCAATGAATCATTATTATTTTACTCAATCTTCCAATCCGGAATTATTCATTGAATTTCCGTATTTTAGTGTTATAAAATAAGTCAAAAAAGTAATTATTCTTTACAAACGAAAAGAAACGTTTTATGATAAAGAAAGACTTTAGATTCCGGGAAATTCCCTATAATTATACTTCCTTCTCCGATAAGGAGATCATCCTGAAGTATTTTGATGTCGATACCTGGAATGTTCTCGAACAACTGAGGAGTCAGCGGGTCACCGGACGCAGTGCCAAACTGCTGTATGAGATCATCGGTGATATATTTATCATTGAACGTAACCCTTATCTGTTTGAAGACTTTCTATCCAACAGTCACCGTCTCCGCCAATTGCGCAAGATACATGAGCAGCGGTTTGAGGCCATCAAATTGGCTTCACATGACAATCCCTTAGTTGAAATCCTGCTGCAGAAAACCATCCTGATCAATGCGGAATTTTTCAAAAGTTTTTCCAAAATCCGTTCGCTTCGAAACAGGATAATGTTTTCGCTTCACCGGGTGACTGCAGCCGGGAATATCCACTTTTCCCCATTTCATCGGGTACTGCACGCAACCGATGCAACTGACTGGCGTGTGGAATACCCGTTTGTTATAGTTTATCCTGATACCGTAAATGAAATTTCAGCGCTTATTAAGACGGCGCGCTCACTTGGACTTTCAATCATTCCACGAGGGGGTGGTACCGGGCTTACCGGCGGTGCTGTGCCGATCAGAAAAAACACAATGATCATCAATACCGAAAAGCTCAGCCGCATATCTGAAATTGAAATGATTCACACACAAAGCAGGGAAATTCCTGTTCTTTCTGCTGAAGCAGGTGTAGTGACCGACAAGATCATCGAACACTGTGAAACTCTGGGATATGTTTTTGCGACCGATCCGACATCCTCATGGGCGTCAACAATTGGCGGCAACGTTGCCGAAAACGCGGGAGGAAAGAAATGCGTGATGTGGGGAACAGCAATTGACAATTTGTATTCCTACACGCTTGTTGATTCGAATGGGGATGTGCTAAAAGTTCAACGGATAGAGCACCCGTATCGCAAGATACTCCCCGAAGACTCGGTAACCTTTGAGGTGCGCAAATTCAGG
>JAHEYM010000514.1 GCA_023251595.1 Bacteroidota bacterium | reverse complement strand
CTTCATTTTCCGAATTTAATCTTTGTGAAGAAAATCTGGTTGAAGAATATTTCTCTCGACATAAATATATAGATGCTATCATTCATTTTGCTGCGAAAAAATCGGTTGGTGAATCTGTCAAAGAACCAATGTTATATTATAGAAACAATCTTATTTCATTAATGAATTTACTTGATACTGCAACAAAGTATCATGTCAATAATTTTGTATTTTCTTCTTCCTGTTCGGTTTACGGGCAGCCGGCAATTCTTCCGGTCAGAGAAGATTCGCCGCTTCTTCCAGCAGAATCGCCTTATGCGAATACAAAGCGTATTTCCGAAGAAATTATTCGTGACATTACAAAAGTATCAAATGTGCAAGCAATACTTCTTCGGTATTTCAATCCAATCGGCGCACATGATTCTGCATTAATTGGTGAATTACCAATTGGAAAACCTAATAATCTCGTGCCCGTTATTACGCAGACTGCGATTGGTAAAAATGATCATTTGTTTGTATGGGGAAGCGATTATAACACACCGGATGGCACGTGTATCCGTGACTATATACATGTCTGCGATGTAGCAGAAGCGCATGTTGAAGCTTGTAAAAGACTGATGAATCTGAAGCAGGAATCCTCATGCGAAATATTTAATCTGGGAACAGGCAAAGGGAATTCTGTGCTGGAAATTATTAAGACATTTGAAAATATTTCGGGGGTGAAGTTGCCTTACAAAATGGCTGAAAGACGTCCCGGAGATGTAGAACAGGTATATGCAGATGCGACGTCTGCAAATTTAAAATTGGGATGGCAAGCTAAACGCACGCTCGAAGAATCTGTATTATCAGCATGGCGTTGGGAAAAGTCGATGGCCACCGCAAAAACGGTCAACGGATAACACATGAAAAAAATACTCATAACCGGCGGTGCCGGATTCATCGGATCAAATCTCATAAGGCATTTTATTTCAAAATATCCGGATTATGAATTGTTTAATCTCGATAAATTAACGTATGCCGGCAATCTCGAAAATCTCCATGATGTAGAAAACAAACCGAATTATCATTTTATTAAAGGAGATATTACCGATCGCGAATTTATAAACGATCTTTTTTCAAAATATAAATTTGATTTTGTCATTCATCTCGCGGCCGAGTCGCATGTGGATCGTTCGATATTGAATCCGCTCGAATTTATCATGACAAATATTGTTGGGACGGTTAATTTATTAAATAGTGCAAGACATATATGGAAACAAGGCGATCATCTTTTCTACCATGTTTCAACAGATGAAGTGTATGGCTCTCTGGGAGCAGAAGGCAAATTCACCGAAGAAACAGCGTATGATCCACGAAGTCCGTATTCCGCTTCAAAAGCCTCGTCCGATCACATTGTACGTGCATATTTTCACACGTATAATCTCCCTGTTGTAATTTCTAATTGTTCGAATAATTACGGCCCGTTTCACTTCCCCGAAAAATTAATTCCTCTTGCAATTAATAATATAAAGAAAATGCAACCGGTTCCTGTTTATGGAAAAGGAGAAAATATCCGTGATTGGTTATATGTTGAAGATCACGCTAAGGCAATTGACGTAATTTTTCATAAAGGTAAAATTGGTGAAACATATAATATCGGTTCAGACAACGAATGGAAAAATATCGATTTAATTCGTTTGCTTTGTAAAATAATGGACACGAAATTAGGGAGAGTACCCGGCACTTCCGAAACACTTATCACTTTTGTAACCGACCGCCCGGGCCACGATTTACGTTATGCCATTGATCCATCAAAACTCCGAAATGAACTCGGCTGGAACCCGGAACAATCTTTCGAATCGGGTCTTGAAAAAACTGTCGATTGGTATCTTGAAAATGAAGTCTGGCTAAATCATGTAACCTCCGGCGAATATTTAAAATATTACGAAATACAGTATGGAAGATAGGGGTTAGGGATTAGTGGTTAGTGGTTAGTGGTTAGTTAATAGTGAAAAGCGGAAAATGACTTCGGAGGAGTCGGATAGTGGCAGAAACAAAGTGCATCCTCAGATTAAAGCACCTCGTCAGAGGTGCAACAATCGATCTGAATGTTATATAATATGATGAGAAATGAATTATTAAAATGAATCCAAAGGAAGAGAAGAAGAAAATTCGCGAT
>JAHEYM010000173.1:4164-8002 GCA_023251595.1 Bacteroidota bacterium | reverse complement strand
GAAATATGTTGTTGAAGTCGAAGAGAGATATTATTCGTAACACCGGTATATAATACTGTTTTATTTTTATTGGTGAGCAAATAAACATAATAATGATGAAGTTTCATGGAAAAGTATTACTTGATAGCAAAGTTACCAAAATGGCGGCAGGTGTTGCAACGCTGAAAACAGGAGGGAGCCTATTCCCACCGCTTTTCTTAATCGCAAATAAAAATTGTGCTATTTCTTTTTCTCCTCCTTCAAAAAAGAATCCTCCAAAAACTTTCCATTAAAATATAATTGTGTGACATTGGGTAAAAGTTTTTCTGCCGGAACAGAGCTTTCATTCGTAACTAAATAAAATACCAATCCTTCATCTTCGTACCTGACCAAACGTGCGAAATAAATTCCATTGCCTCCGCCATTATCAATAACCTTAGTTTTTCTTCGGCTGGTTTCTATATCACATCCATATCCGAAAAACGATAATCCTTTGCTTTCTTTTTCTACGATATACGGCGTAAACATTTTCCGGATTGTGCTGTCGTGTAAAAGAGTTGCATTTGTAAAAGAGTTTTCCCATAAACACATTTCTTCAAGCGATGCCTCGAGACCGCTGCTGCCTTTCATATTCCAAAAAGGTCCACCACCGGCTTTTTTATAGTAAGTTTGATCTGTTCCCCAATCGGTTTCGTTTTTGTACGCATGTGCGATGACAACACTGTCCTCTTGCGGATATTGATAACCGATATGTTTAATGCCTAATGGTAGAAATAATTCTTTTCTCAGGAATTGTTCATAATCCATTCCACTTGCTTTTTCAACAATCATTGCCAAAATACTCATGCCGACATTTGTGTAAACCCCTTTGGTCCCGGGTGCGGAAAATAAAGGTTGATGAAATGTTTTCGTGAGGAATTCAGTGGCATTAATTTTTTGATAATCTCCCCGCTCATCCACGGCAAAATCATTAATTCCCGAGGAGTGCGTTAGAAGTTGGTGAATGGTAATATCCTCCTTATCCTTTGTGATAAAAGGAAAATACTTTTTGAGATTATCTGTTAATGAAAGTTTTCCGTGTTCATACAATTTCATAATGGCTGTGGCAGTGAATAATTTGGTAATACTGCCCATCGACACAAGAGTCGAACTTGTAAAAGCAATGTTTTTATCCTTGTCGGCAAACCCATATCCTTTGCTGAATATTTTTTTTCCGTCTTTTATAATAAGCAATCCGCCGGAGAGAGACTTTTCTTTCGAAAGCGTAGTCAGGTATTTGTCGATCTTTTGACAAGTATCATCTTTTGAAACGACTTCACCCAAAACCGAAATATTCGTCTGAGCTTCCCCTGTATTGAAAAAGAAGATAAAAAAAATAATTGCGGGAAAATATAAAAATAATTTACTCACTATTTCAATCTTTGCGCCAAGGAGGGAGATAGCAAATTTCATATTTATTCTGATATACCGATACAGGAATGTTGCATTCCCGATAAGACACGAAGATACGAAATTTCACAAAGAAAAACAAATCATTATTTCTCGTTCGGGACTCTCATCTACAATGAGATAACCCCGGTTACTGCAAAATGATCCGAAAGATCTTTGTGGTTTGAAGTCCATTTCTTCTTAAAGGGCTTCACCCACATATTTCCTTTAAGATCAATTCCCGGGTTCTTTTTCAGGAGTATATAATCAATTAATTGTGGTTTTTCTGTGGAACCTTTTATCAAATCATTATTTTTATAATCGAAAGAATAATTCAAAGACCCGGTCATTTCGCATGGCATCACATTCAGACTGGACAACATTTGCTTATAACTTAATGAATCGCTTTTCATGGTATTGAGATCGCCGACCACAAATTGCGGAACATTTTCCATTTCAAAAGGTTCAAGCAATTCTTTTCTGATTTGTTCATATTGTTTATATCTGATATTCTGAACGTTTTTATTCTGCAACTCCGATTGCAGATGTGTTCCGATAATCTGAAAACAAACATTGTTTTTTTCTGCCCGGAGAAGCATTGCTCCCTTGCAGGCAAGCTTGTCGGCACCTTCGGATTCCCTGAAATAAATTTGTTTTATAAAAAAAATGGGTACTTTGCTAAGTACCCAGACACCACTGCTGCTTTTCCAGAATTTATTTCGTCCCGGATCTCCCGATTCATAGGGGAAATACTGTCCTAATCCCTTTCGTATTATATTCCGCGATTCTTTATCAAACGCTTCTTCAAATACAATAATATCGACATCTTCATCTTTTAAGGCATCCACGATTTCCGTCGCCCTTTGTAATTGTCCGGTATGTATCCAGAAATGCGGCAACATATATATATTCCACGACATGATTTTTAATTCGACGTCGTGACATCCCTGTTGATTGCACTGCCCCGATGCGGTGTTGACCGCGAACAGTGGGTGAATCAGGAAAATTACGGGGAGGAGGAGTTGCTTTGCGGTGATTTTGTGATGGCTTCTTTTTGTCTTAGTCATCTGTTTTAATTGGAAATAATTTCACCACAAAGGAACAACAGATATGTTATCTGACGATTAAATTAATATTAAATTAAAGTTATTAATATAGAGTTGAAAGGAAAAATGCGGTAATATATAACCGTTTATTTCTTATCTATACACTCCATTTCACAATCAATTTCACTCAGAGAAAGATAGTGTTTTTTCTGCGCTGCTTTATATTTTTCACTCGCTTTCGAAAAATTCTGCATATAATTTACCGCGCAATAAAGTTCTCTTCCCAAACCGTGATGAATCGCTATTTTATCGACTCTTCTCTCAACTTTTTTACGGTAAGAACCGGCAATTCCATACCCAATCCCAAAACGTATCATCTGCCGCACATTAAATCGCTGATAATCTATGATATGACTTAATTCATGACCAACCCAACCAACTCTAGATAAAAAAGGAATATCCTTAAAATCCAGTTTTGTAAATCTTTGAGGCTTGTCGTTTATTTGAATTTTATATCTCCAATGTTCTTCATGATGAAAAAGAAAACTCATCTTCGGTTGTGTCTGCATCGTGAATTTAATCGGACTATATATAAATTCGATAGGTGTCTCTGCCAATTCAGGAAAATGGGATAATGCAATTAAACATTCTTTCTCGATCTCTTTGGGAATAATCTTGTTCTTCCCAAACTGCTCTCTCAGAACCTCAATGCTTGTGCAGGTATCAGGGAATAATCGTGGCGCGAAACAATCGATTTTCACATTCCCGAAGGTGGTGAGAAAATTGAAAGATAAAAAAAGAAGAACAAAAATATTTTTGAGCATGATTGCAATTGCACGATTGTGCCAACACCAAAGATACGAATAAAAAAAATCCCCTCCGATTAGGAGAGGATTTTTTTTTCATAACTCATAACTCATAACTCATAACTCATAACTCATAACTCATAACTCATAACTCATAACTCATAACTCATAACTCCCTCCTTCGCTACGCTTTGGCGGGCAGGCATAGCCGACTACTTATCTTTAGAGTCTTTAGAATCCTTAGTGTCTTTCGACTCTTTTGTGTCTTTTGCATCCTTCATATCTTTGGGAGCTTTTTCGTCTTTCGTGTCTTTTACGTCTTTGGAGTCTGCTTCAGGGAAAGCGTGCCATGGTTTGTAGATGAAGTACCAGGAGCCGTTGTAGGGAACGAAATAGGTGAAAGCAATACCATATTGAGCTCCTTTTTCACGAAGCAAATTGACTTTGTAGAAAGTGACAGGATTTAGTTTGTCAGCAATCTTTTTCATGCCACCTGCGGCAACTTTGGTGTCGGTTGCGATGCCGGCAGTTGTGAAAGAGTCAACGCGAACTTCAGCAAATTTTTCATCTTTCATGTCT
>JAHEYM010000173.1:0-4154 GCA_023251595.1 Bacteroidota bacterium | reverse complement strand
ATCGCCAGCCATCTGAACGGTTCTGAATTTCTCGGAATATTCGAAAAATTTATCAGCAGCATCGCCCTTAAAGATTGCTTTGCAAACTTCTTTTGTTGGCATTGATTTTTTACACATTTCTGCGAATTCTTTCTGCGTCAGATACTTACTAAAGTATTCATTAGCAGGAACTAAAGAAGCAGATTTGTCGCCACCACAGGAGGCCGCACCAAATGCGAGAGTGGCACAACAGATAATATACAGTAATTTTTTCATGGAATAATTTGATTTTGTGCCTACTCTGATCGGTTTTCGGCATACCCGTTTTATTTGAGGGGGCAAAAGTAATCAATAAATTTCATAACCTTGCATTTTCTTCATGTAAAATTCATTTAATTTATGTCCATCAAGCCAAAATTGAACACTTTCGACCTTTCCATGATCGTGGTGAGTCTGGTTATCGGCATTGGTATATTCCGGACACCCGCGATCGTTGCGCAAAAGGCTCAGACACCCGAAATCTTCTTCGCCGCTTGGATTGCGGGCGCTTTGGTGAGCATCTGCGGTGGGCTGACTTTCGCAGAAATCGGCTCGAGATACCCGGTTGCCGGCGGACTTTACAAGGTGCTTTCACATTGTTTCAGACCCGAATTCGCTTTTATGGTCAATTGGATCATTCTCCTTATAAACATTGCCAGCTGTGCCGGTGTTGCCATCATCGGTGCTGAGTACATGGAACCGCTAATTATGCCCGACACGTTGAAAGCCGATGCCGGAATCAAAATATTGGCGATCGCGATGATTTCTTCGCTTTTTATATTGAATTTTCTCGGAATTAAAATGGGTGCAAGAACCCAGAATATTCTTAGCATTATCAAAATAATAATGATTCTGGTATTCTCTCTTGCAATCTTTGGAACGGCGCATCCATCCACTCTTTCTCCTTCTGTTTCTCCTTCTGACTCATCGCGCTCATACTCTGATCTGTTTCTGGTTTTCGGTGTCGCTCTCATTTCTGTGCTTTTCACCTATGGCGGTTATCATCAAACAATTAATTTCGGTGCTGATTTAAAAGAAGCATCAAAAAATATTGCAAAAGCAATTCTAATTGGGGTAGGGATTGTGGCTATATTGTATCTAAGTATTAACTTCGCTTATTATAAAGTTTTGGGTTTTGAAGGAATGCAGAAATCGAAATTAATTGCCTCGGAACTTGCCAATAGTTTTTTTGGTGAAACCGGTGCTAAAATCACATCGGTTGTAATTTTTATTTCGGTGATGGGATTTTTAAATACCTCGATGATGTCTATTCCGCGTCTCATGCATGCGATGGCAGAGGATCGGGTTTTTCCACCTGTATTCAGCAGGGTAAATGATAAAACGCAGGTGCAGGAATTCGCGCTTATCGCATTTTGCGTCTGCATGGTGATGGCGATTTTTGTACTTGGAAGTTTCGAGAAAATCATGAATTATGTGATGTTCAACGACAGCATTTCTCTCGCATGTGTTGCCTTGTCAATCTTTATTCTCAGAAAAAAAGAAAATAAATTATTACCACATACCGGTTTTAAAATGCGGTGGTTTCCGGTTGCACCTGTTATCTTTATTCTTTCGGTTTTATTGGTTACTTTCAGTGTGGTGAATTCGGATTATGAAGCATCACTATATGGATTTGCATTATTGATTGCCGGTTATCCATTATATTTGTTAATTAAAAAAATAATAAGATGATCATCTGCGCTCCGTACCCTCATCCCCGACCCTTCTCCCACAGGAGAAGGGAGTAGGACATCCCTCTCCCTCCGGGAGAGGGACTGAGGGTGAGGCGATAGAGCAATTGAGGGTGAATGAGAGCGTTAGATTATAGAAAATCAAATCCGTTTTTATCAGCCAAATCAGTGTCATCCGTGTTCTATTATTGAAAGCATCCGTCAGGAAAAAACATCTAAATAGTTCATTATTAATTGTTAATTGTTAATTGTTAATTGTAAATTGTAAATTGAAACCATGGATTTATCTTATATTTTAAACATTTTGGGTGAAGAAAGGGAAAACTACTATCACGCAGTTGCTCCGCCCATAATTCAGACCAGCAATTTCGCTTTCGATGATGTTGCAGCGTTAAGAGAAAGTCTGAAAGACGAATTTGTTAATCCGCTTTATTCGCGTGGATTAAATCCAACGCTCGATATATTGCGAAAAAAACTCGCTGCTTTGGATGGTGCCGAAGATGCGCTCGTGGTGGGAAGTGGCGTGGCTGCAACTTTCATTGCGGTGTTGGCGAATGTAAAACAAGGTGATCATGTTATTTGTGTGGAAAAACCATATAGCTGGACCAACAAATTGTTCAATGATCTTTTACCGCGTTTTGGCGTGACTTGCACTTTTATTGACGGAACAAAGATTGAGAATTTTGAAAATGCTCTGAAACCCAACACAAAAATTATATATCTCGAATCGCCCAACACTTTTACGTTCGAATTACAGGATCTTGAAGCAGTGAGCAAATTAGCGAAGTCAAAAAACATTCTAACTATAATAGATAACACATATTGTTCTCCATTAAATCAAAAACCAATAGAGTGGGGGATTGACATCACTATACAAACAGCAACAAAATATATCGGCGGTCACAGCGATGTGCTTGGAGGTGTTATTTGCGGAAGTTCTGAAATGATTAAGAAAATATTTAAATCAGATTTTCTGAATATCGGTGCAACGCTCTCACCTTTTAATGCATGGTTGATGTTAAGAAGTTTAAGAACACTCGATCTTCGCGTAGATCGCAGTTCTGAGAGCGCATCAAAACTCGTAGCGCATCTTGAACTTCACCCGAAAATAGAAAAAATGTATTTCCCATTCTCTAAAACATTTCCGCAAAATGAATTGGCGAAAAAACAAATGAAAAGAAATGGCGGAATGTTTACCGTTGCTTTAAAAGTAAATTCGATTGATGAAATAGAAAAATTCTGCAATTCACTAAAAAGATTTTTAATGGCGGTATCATGGGGCGGACACGAATCTCTTGTTTTCCCGGTCTGTGCAAGCATCCCGAAAGAAACATTTGATCCTGCAATCATTCATCACCGACTTGTCAGATTTTATATCGGACTGGAAGATGCTGAGATTTTGAAAGAAGATATCGAACAAGCATTGGAGGTAGGAGTGAATAGCCTCCTGCTTTAGCTGGAGGAGAGTGAAAGAGTGAAAGAGTGAAAGAGTGAAAAAGTGAAAGAATGAAAGAATGAAAGAATGAAAGAATGAAAGAGTCGCAACCTAAAACACTTTGTCGTGATTTTGGACTATGTAGAAAGTTTTCTACCTATAAATATATTTTAGCAACGGTTGCAATTTTGTGCATCTCATTTCATTGTTTCTCTCAAACAAGAACAGACAGCGTTCAAGGTAAAGAAAACACGCACCGTAGGCTTAAAATCAATGGGACACTTTTTTACACGAGTATATCAAGGGGTGGCATTCAAAGGGATGAAAGAAATCCGACTTTAATACCGCTTAAAAAATATACTTTGTATGTTATTAACCTTGCATTTATGGACAGCATTCCAAAAGTCACGAAGCGTTTTACATCAAACAAGAATGGAAAATTTTCAATCTCATTACCGCCGGGCAAATATGGCTTTGTAACATTTGAAGAAGTAAAGACCGGGTTATCGAAAGGTCAATGTTTACCCACGAAAAGAGAGACCAATAATAATAATATAATTAATTCTTCAGTGTGGGAATGCAGCATGCCTTGTCCGATTGAAATAAATGCCAGTTCCATTAAGAATGTGGTGATAATTAATCATCTTATTTCTTTTTGTATGAATTGCCCATGAAAGTATAATCAGAATAATTTTCAGAACGGATTTCTGATGAGGGCTCGATTAGCACTACTCAATAATTATTTTCCCCCTCTGATTAGGCAAAATATTTTCTGCCCCTCTTATATTATAAAAATACATTCCCTTCCTCCACCCCGAAACATCGATATCTGTATATATAGTATTTATTGTTTGGCGATAAATTGTTCTTCCCAACGCATCGGTAACTTCAATCTCGGCACTTTCATTCTGGTCGTTTTTTATATGTATAGTTGAGGAAGTGGGGTTGGGGAAGAGGGAGAATTGGTGTATTCCGGAATTACTTTCTAAAATGCCGAGCGGTAGAGGACC
>JAHEYM010000172.1 GCA_023251595.1 Bacteroidota bacterium | reverse complement strand
ACGAGGAAAAGCAATCTGCTGCTAGCGTGTTCGCTCCAATCGTGCTTGAATACTGCACTTTCCAATGCTTCATCACAAGCTTCTTCAAAATCGCCACCACCATCTGCATGTTGTTTGGCGAGAAAATCTATTTCTTTATCAATATTTTCATCAAACGGAAAATCCTTAACTATATAGTCATCACCATGATCGCGATAAACGTTGCAACTTACTCTGATTTTTAAAGTTTTAGGATGTGTGCTTCTAACTTTTTTTACCACATCTTTTAATTCTGCTTTTACAAATTCAAGTTCATCGCTCATCGAACCTGTTGCATCAATCACAAACATTAAATCCAGTATTTGCGGATCGACCGGTGCAGCATCCGTTTGAATTACCAAAGGTTGTCCGGGCACGGCTTTCACATCTTCGAAACGCATTTCTTTCCCATGATCATCAAGTGCAATCGAGAACGGACCTTTATCGGGATCAAATAATCCCTGAAAAACAATTGCTTCACCTTTAATATCTGTTTTTGCAATTGCGATCGTTCTGCCTTCTGCATTACGCAAAATTATTTTTGCATCAGGAACCGGATTTTGCCCGCTTTTTACTTGTACAGGAATTAAATTTAATGGGTGAAAATTCCATGTATCCTGAACTTTTGCATATTCTTTATCTTTTTGCAGATCGAGCCAGAATTTCCAATTTTTTATGTCGTTCCATTCGCCGGCGGTTAATTTACCCGCTGGTAATGTAATTGATGCCGCTGTTGAAGTTGTATCACCTAATGGCTTCTTAATATCAACCCCCATTTTAGCATCTCCATATTCTGCAGGTGTTCCTCCCGTAACAATCGTAAAATCCGCTGTTCCGTCTCTATCTCCCCGAACTTTTATTTCTTCGGATTTCGCTTCTTTCAATGGAGTTAATTCACTCATTTCTTTTTTCATTTCTGCCTTCGCAGGAACAAGGGTTGTCGTGCTACCCGTCGCGATTCCATCTTTTGCAGGCACATCGGAAACGCCCTTTGTTTCATCCGATTTTGAAATAGTTTCTGCACCATCTTTTACAACAACCTTGTAATCTGAAGTTGTTGGCGGAGTTGGTGGTGCAGCCTTTTTTGATGCTTCTGTCGGAGTCCAGGCAAAAGTGGCTGGTGATTTACTCGCTTTCGCCGAAGGAGTTGAGACGTATGCATCTGAAGAATAACTCATTTTCATATCTGCCGATCTCGAGACTTCGGCAGATTTCATGCTTTTCATTGATCGACTCTCGCTTGCTAATGCCACACTACCGCTTCGTTCTGAGGGTGCTATTTTCCTCATTTCCATATGTTCAACGACTGTCGCCTTTAATGACTCGTATCTCGGTGACGAAGCTACAATTTCAACATCTTTGAGCATTACCTTTTCTTCTTCCAGTCGTGGATTTATTTCATAGCTTAATTCATTGTTCAGTTGAAGTCCCTCCAACGTATTATCCGTATGTCCCAGACATTTTGTGGTCAACTTATAGCTCCCCAATTTGATATTGGTGAATGAATATTGACCGCTGCTGTCGGCCATAATATTATAGGTTGTTGTGTCTGTCTGAAGTTGAACAACCGCGAACGGAATAGCAGTCCCATCTGGGTTTGCGACCTTTCCGTGTACCGAACAAGTTTGTGAAAAAGCAGTTTGAAAACCGGCGCAAAAAATGAGCGCGAACATGAGTAGTGTAATTCTTTTCATCGTTTGAGGATTTAAGTGAACGCGGGTTAGATGGTGGAATTGGGGGGATTCCATAAATCGTGTCTAGCTATGAGCTATGAGTTCAGCATCCAGAATTAGGAATTACGAATTAGGAGAAGTTTATAGTTCATACCTCATACCTTTTCTCCTAATTCGTAATTTCTAATTCCTAATTGAATTCCTATCTTTGCATTCGTCTAACCCTTCGTCTCATGAAAAAATTCCGTATAGTTTCTATATTTTTAATATTATCTTTAATTATATCTTTTGTTACCGTATGTTATTCCTGGGGATTTTTTGCACACAAGCGAATTAATCACCTTGCCGTTTTTACATTGCCACCTGAAATGATTGGTTATTTTAAATCACATATAGAACATGTTACTGATCATGCTGTAGATCCGGATAAAAGAAGAAATGTTGTTGCGGAGGAAGCTGCCCGTCACTATATAGATATCGATCATTATGGCGCGCATCCGTTCGATACAGTTCCTCATCGTTGGAAGGACGCGGTTGCAAAATTCACTGAAGATACTTTAAAAGCTTATGGAATTCTTCCCTGGCATATTTCATTAATGATGTTCCGGTTGACGGATGCATTTCGTGAAAAAGATTCGGACGAAATATTAAAACTTTGTTCTGATCTCGGACATTATATTGCAGATGCAAATGTTCCTTTACATACTACTGAAAATTATAATGGACAAATGACGGGACAAAACGGAATTCATGCTTTTTGGGAATCGCGCTTGCCGGAATTATTTGGAGATGAATATGATTATTTTGTGGGAAGGGCATTTTATATAAAAGATCCTCTCGAAATGGCCTGGAATATGGTGAAAGAAAGTAATGCAGCGCTCGACAGTGTCTTGAAATTTGAAAAACAGTTGAACGACAAATTTTCACCCGATAAAAAATATTCATTCGAAGCAAAAGGAAATACAACCGCAAAAGTTTATTCCCATGAGTATTCGGAAGCATATCATAAAATGCTGGGCGGACAAGTTGAAAGACGTATGCGTTCCGCAATAATTATGGTTGGAAGTTATTGGTACACTGCATGGGTAAATGCGGGTCAACCCGATCTCTCAACCATAGAGAAAAAAGATCTGTCTGACGATGCAAAAAAACAATTGCAACAGGAAGAGGAATTATTTAAGAAAGGAAAAGTATTACCGGCGAAAGGACATACTGATTGAGTTATGAGTTATGAGTTATGAGTTATGAGTTATGAGTTATGAGTTATGAGTTATGAGTTATGAGTTATGAGTTATGAGTTATGAGTTATGAGTTATGAGGTTCGACTTCTGAATTAACAATTAATATTTAATAAACACTATTTTTTTCAACTTTTCAACTTATGACTATCTCATTTTTTCATAATTTTCCCACCTTCACCAACCGCAAAACCGGCGCCGGAATTTGTAAAATAAACTGAAAGTAATGGATCATCGAAAGGCATACCCCCGAAGGTTTTCCACGTGTCTCCGCCGTCGTTTGAGAGAAGAAGTAGTCCTTCATCACCAACACCACAAACTAAATTAGTTGTCGAACAAAATACAGAGTTTAAATGTGCTGTTGATCCTGTGGTTAATCTTTTCCACGTATTTCCTGCATCACTTGTTTTAAAGAACATTCCATTCCACCCAACTATATATCCTGTATTAGCATCTTTAAAATAAACGGATGTAAAATTTTTGGAAGGACCTGGTTTAAGATAAGTCCAGGTTGCCCCTCCATCTGTTGTTCTTACAACAACACCAAGATCGCCTACGACATAGCCCGTGTTGGGACTGGTGAAGAAAACTGAACGAATTAGAAAACCAGGTGGATTGGTTAGAGTGATCCAGCTTTCGCCTGCATCCGTTGTTTTGATGATGGTTGGTCTGTCATGCAATATTTCATTCCCAATGGCATAACCGATATTCTGATCAGGAAAATGGATGGATAATAACTTACTCTCTGTTCCGGTAGTTAATTTTTTCCAGCTCCCTCCTGCATCTGTGGTTTTGAGAATATTACCACCATAGCCCGCGACATAGCCGGTATTTTCGTTGGTGAACCAGACGGAATTTAAATCGTTTTTAAAATCCGTTGATAACACACTCCAACTATTTCCGGCATCGGTTGTTTTAAGAATAGTTCCATAACTGCCAACAACATAACCCGTGGAAGAGTTTGTGAAAAAGACTGAATTCAATTTCTTTGTCGTTCCACTTTTTAAAGATGTAAATTGTGAAAACCCTGAGATTGCAAGAAAGAGTAGTCCGATAGTGATAAATGTTTTGTTTTTCATATATTTTATTTTTGATATTTCATAATTTTTCCTCTTTCACCCACAGCGTATCCTGTATTCGCATTTACGAAAAAGATTCCTTTCAGCGTAGGGTCGAATGGAGTGCCTTTTGTTCCCGTCCATGTAGCGCCACCGTCGGTTGATTGAATAATTGCGCAGTTGTAACCTACTGCGAAAATATTGTTTATGCTGGTTGCGAATATTGCATAATAATGATCTGTTTTTCCTGTGGGAAGAACTTTCCATTCTTCTCCGGCATCAGTGGTTTTCAAAATTACTCCAATTTCTCCGGCTATATATCCGATTTTATCATTTACGAAAAAGACCGAATTTATTTCTTTATCCGTTGAACCTGCCTGAGAAGAAAAATCTTTACCGGCATCGAGCACCTGAAGAATGGTTCCATTGTCACCTACCAGATAGCCGGTTTTTGAATCTATAAAACAAATTGAATTATAAATATTATCCAACGGTGTATCAATGATCTTCCATGTTGCGCCACCATCCGTTGTTTTAATCATTACATTCTTATGTTTCAGCATGTCGCCTCCAACTGCGTATCCATTGTATTGGTCAATGAAAAATATTGAGTGTAAATCTGTTTTTGTGCCTGTATTTAATTTTGTCCAGGATAGACCAGCGTCCGTAGTTTTAACTACTGTTCCCCAACTGCCAGCCGCATAACCTATTTTTTCATATCCATTCTTCATAAATTGAACTGAAAAAAACCAGGGATTATCGGGAATTGTTTGTTGAGTCCATGTATTTCCTCCATCTGTTGTTTTAATAATAATTCCCTGTTCCCCCACAACATAACCGGTATTTACATCTGTAAAATAAACCGATTTAAAATCTTTTCCAATACCGCAGTGGAGTTGGGTCCACTGTGAATAGCCAGATATTGCTAGAAATATCAGACAGACCGAAATGTAAACTTTTTTCATAGATTGGTATTTGTTGAATTGATATATAGTTGAGTATTTATATTGATTCCGACCATGTGATCCCGATTTTAATTATTCCATCATCCTGTAAATTTTCCCTTTCTCGCCTACAGCATACGATCCTGAATAAGTGCAAAAAACTGCTCTGAAGGAAGGACTGAATGGCACGGGAGGTAACTTTTTCCAGATTTTTCCACCATCAGTTGTTTGAATAATCACTCCATCTGCGCCGGCCGCAACGAGGGATAAATTATCGGTAAAATGAATTCCATATAAATTATTTGTAATTGGTGTCGAAATTATTTGCCAGGTACTCCCTGCATCTTCTGTTTTAAGAACTGTACCATTGAAACCAACAACATAAAATAAATAAAGAGAAATGGCATGAACAGATCTCAGATCGTTTGTTGTCCCGGCCGACAGCGTGGTCCAATCGGCACCACCATCCACAGTTTTTAGAATGGTTCCTTTTTCCCCAACGATCATTCCCAGACTGGTATCGCTGAAACAAACAGAATATAATAAAGTATTTACCGGAACCGGAATATTGGTCCATGTTTTTCCTGCATCTCTTGTTTTTAGAAGTATAGATGTATTTGTAAGCACATCACCTCCGACCGCATATCCGTTATATTCATCGATAAAATAAACTGAATTTAAGGTAGTGCCGGTTCCGCTTGGTATTGTTTTCCAGGTTTCCCCATAATCTTCTGTTTTCAGAATTGTGCCGGAATTCCCTACTGCATAACCCGTTATTGTGCCATCTCCCTGAATAAAATTAACTGACAATAAAGTATTATTCGTTCCGCTGGTAAGTGGAGCCCAGCTAAAGCCATTGTCGGTTGTTTTGATAATTGTTCCTTCTTCTCCCACTGCGTAACCCGAACCGGTGGATGTGAAGCAAACCGAATTCAAATTTTTTGTAATGCCGGAGTTAACAATTTTCCATTGCGCGGAGACCGATGCTGATATCAGCATCAGACAGATTGAAATTAAATCTTTCCTCATAATTTAATATTTGTTGTGGTTACTGTTGTATTATTAACCGTCGGTTAATAATTTTATTTTCAGTTTGAACCGTAACTATATATATACCAGAGGGATTTTTTGATAAGTCTACTTCGATGGATTTTTGTTCTGTACTATTTTGAAGAGAATAAATAACTTCACCCAAAACATTAAATATCTGCATTGAACGGATGCCTTCATTTGAACTCACAGTAATTTTATTTGAAGAAGGATTCGGATAAATTGAAATAGCCGATAGTTCAATATAATTATTAATGCCAACGGATAATTGACAAATTCCTGTTACCTGAATTGGAAAGTTACTGCTCACGAGGGTTCCATTTCCGAGTTGTCCAAGACTGTTCCGTCCCCATGTGTAAAGTGCTCCACTATTGTCAACAGCCATCGAGTGTTCACTTCCGGCAACAATATGTGTTATACCTGTGAGAGCATTAGCCTGCAAGGGTATACTGCTATCGATATTTGTTCCATTTCCAAGTTCACCATAATAATTATATCCCATCGTCAAGACAGTGCCATCATTTTTCAATGCGATGGCATGTTCTTGTCCGGCGGAAACAGCTGTGATTCCCGTGAGTGCATTTATCTGAATAGGTGAATGAACATCTGTGGTATTGCCATTTCCAAGTTGACCGTAATAATTCCATCCCCAGGCCCAAACGGTTCCGTTATCTCTGATGACGAAAGAAGTGCTTGATCCCGCTTCAATTCTGACGATACTATCCGGACCTATGATTGCGGAAGGAGTTGAACTATTTGTAGTTGTACCATTTCCAAGTTCGCCGGCACTGTTGCTTCCCCAAGTCCAAAGTGTATCTCCGAGTCCTGTATTTCTTAATGCAATTGTGTGATTTTCACCCGTTGCAATTGCAATAATATGATTGCATGCAGTTGACTGTACCGGGACAGAACTGTTGATTGTTGAGCCATTTCCAAGTTGTCCATAATAATTATAACCCCAACCCCAAACAGTACTGTCACTCCTGAGAGCTAATGCGTGACTCCTACCGGCAACTATCGAAATAATTCCTGAAAGTCCGGTTACCTGAACAGGAATATTACTGTTCGCTGTCGTTCCATTTCCAAGTTGACCATTTGAATTATATCCCCATGCCCAGACGGTACTGTCATATTTCAGCGCTATAGTAAAATATTGCCCTGAGGAAATTGCTTTGACATTCGTGAGTGAATTTACCTGCATAGGAATACTGCTGTTCAGACTGAAAACCCCGTTTCCAAGTTCACCGTCCGAATTATAACCCCATGCACGGACGGAATTATCGTTGCAAATGGAAAAGGAATTAGATTCTGCTGCAGAAATATTTTGCGCAGAAGAAATGTTCAGTAAACAATAGTTTGTGATCACAAAAAGAAGTGCACTCAGACGTCTTATAGTTTTCATATTTTGCGTTTGTTGAAATAATAGCTCACGGTTTGTAATATAGAACGAAGATGACGAGGATGTATATCGTCAAATAAAATAAATTTTTTATCGTTTATCATTATTAATCATAATAATCTGCGTCATCTGCGTTCCATTTTAAAAATCATATTTAGTTCTGCAATATTATTTTTTGTGAATTAATTTGTTTACCATCAGAAACTTTTACTATATATATACCTGAGTGAAGGTTGGACAGATCAATATCAAATGAATTCTGACCGGAATTATTTCGTAGAGAATAAACAACTTCACCCAAAACATTATATATTTCGATAGAATTTACATTTTCATTCATCATCCGGACACTTACTTTTCCGTTCGTTGGATTTGGAAAAATGATTGGTGAATAAGATTCCGGAATATCATTCGTTTCAAGAATTAATTGACATAAACCGAGAACATTCACGGGTGAATGTCGATCTAATAAAGTTCCATCTCCAAGCCGACCGAAACTACCTTTTCCCCACGCCCACATGGTTCCGTTCGCGATAATCGCCTGGGAGTGAAGAGCCCCACCTGCAATCAAAAGCACGCCTGAGATGCCTGTTACCTGGGTAGGTGTATTGCGATCGGTGGTTGTGCCATCGCCGAGTGCACCGGCCAGATTGTATC
>JAHEYM010000513.1 GCA_023251595.1 Bacteroidota bacterium | reverse complement strand
AATCCAGCTCGAAATAATGACGCCGATTATTCAGGTTAAAAATCTCGTGAAGGAGTATCCCGGTTTGATTGCCGTGAATGGGATTAGTTTCGAAGTTTATGAGGGTGAGATTTTCGGACTTTTGGGTCCGAATGGCGCAGGTAAAACTACTACCCTCGAAATACTCGAAACGCTTAGAGAGAAATCCGGTGGCGAAGCTTCTATTTGCGGGTTTTCTGTCGATAAAAATGCAAAGGATATCAAAAGATTAATCGGTGTTCAGTTGCAGGCTGCGGGCTATTATCCAAATTTAACCCTGCTTGAATTACTAAAACTTTTCGCCGGGTTATACAATAAGAAAATTGATGCAAAAGAATTATTGAGAAAAGTCGGCTTGGAAGAAAAATCGAAAGCGAAACACAAAGAACTTTCCGGAGGACAAAAACAACGGTTCTCCATCACGACGACTTTGATTAATGAACCAAAAGTTATTTTTCTGGATGAACCGACGACCGGACTCGATCCGCAGGCACGCAGGAATCTTTGGGATTTAATCCGCGATATCAGACAAAGGGGCACCACAGTTGTGATTACGACACATTATATGGACGAAGCTGAAGATCTCTGCGATAGAGTAGGGGTGATGGATTCGGGGAAAATAATAGCCCTCGCAACACCGGATAAATTGATCGATGATTTGATTGGAAGAGGATTCGAAAGAAAAAAACAGGTGAAACAGGCGAATCTTGAAGATGTTTTTTTGGATCTTACCGGTAAGGAATGGAGAGATGAATAAAATTTAATTAACAATGAATAATTAACAATTAACAATGACTGTTAATTTTGTAAATATATTATAATATAAATAGTGAGCGAAAAACAATCATACAATCATTTACAGGCAATTTTAGCGATTGCACGTGCAAGTCTTCGTTCTATCACACGAAGCCCGTCTGCTGTCGTTTTTTCGTTGCTTTTTCCTTTGATATTTATTGTGGTTTTCGGTTTTATTGGAGGTGGAGGAATAAGTCTTGATGTTGGTCTGGCAAAAGGATGCGATACAATTAATCCACTTGTTCAAAGATTACAGGGCGAGAATTCCGGTGTGCGGCTCGTGAGAGCGGAAGACACGCCGACGATGGATGAGGATTTATTGAAGGGAAGGTTTGATGCACTTTTGAACGTCACAAAAACCGGAAATACTGAACCTCCTTTCTATAATGTGCAGTTGACATTATCGGCAGCATCAATGAGAAACGGGCGTATATTTCAAACGCAACTTACGATGATGATGAATCAAATTAATTCGGCGGGAAATATTCCGAAAGATTTGGTTCTGAAAATGGATCCACCAAAAATAGTGGAAGGAAGACCGTATAAAAGTATTGATTTTATTCTGCCGGGTCAACTTGGATTTTCAATTCTCGCTTCCGGGGTATTCGGTACGGCATTCGTATTTCTCAGTCTGCGTCAAACATTGGTGTTGAAGCGTTTTTTTGCAACACCTGTACGCCGGTCGGATATTATTTTGGGAGAAACACTAAGTCGGGTGACATTTTCAATCGCAGGTTCAGCAATAATTATTCTGATCGGAAAATTCGCATTCGGATTTACACTAATACATGGTTTCGTGACGGTAATTAACATGTTATTACTATCCGTTCTGGGGTTGGTGGTATTCATGGGTTTTGGCTTTGTAGTTTCCGGTGTTGCAAAAAACGAGAGTTCAGTTCCTCCGATTGCTAACTTAATTACGATGCCTCAATTCCTTTTATCAGGAACTTTTTTCTCTATTCAGAATTTTCCATCATGGCTGCAACCCATCAGTAAGGCTCTGCCGCTTACATATCTCAATGATGCGTTACGAAAAATAGCTTTCGAAGGAGCAGGTCTTTTCGATGTGGGACATCAAATACTCATTGTCTCGTTATGGGGAATAGGTGTATATATTATTGCCATTAAAGTTTTTAGGTGGGAATAATCACGAATGCAGGCACATAATCTTTACGATAAGAAAAAACTGATTGAGAAGCTGAATGCTGAACCTTTCAGAAGAAGAACACTTTCATTTTATCGATATGTGAAGATCGAAGATCCTGCTTTACTACGCGATCAATTATATATTTTCTGGAATTCAATCGGTGTTTTGGGAAGAATATATCTGTCCTCTGA